>JAHADO010000061.1 GCA_018375265.1 Campylobacter concisus
ATTCCAATATGACGCAACTATTTTATAGTCACCAAGTTCCATATATACATGATCTTGAAAGTGGTCTGCTCGTACGTGATACTCGCCATCTTCTTCTATATATATCCATCCGCTCATATGCATGATAAGGTCTGTTCCTACCGTCTCAGCTTCTAGCAAGGTGTAGTTACCTGAGTGATTTACATTGTAGTGAGTGCCAGTGTGGTCTGTATCGCTTGCCATAGGAGAGTGTCCTACTCTTGCCATATCGTTTGTGTTTAACTCTCCTGCTGATGGTCTAGTCCAGCTTAATTTATAGTCTTTGCCTCCTCTAAAAGAGACTTCATCAAATGTAGTAGTAGCGCTAGCGCCTGCCCACTCCATCCACTCTTTATAGTGATGCTTTACATAAAATAAATTTGCACTATCTGTTGGCAAAAATGGTCCAGGATACATAAATTTATTTATAAATTCTTTATTTGTACAATCATAAAACCACATATCAACGTCAAGCCCTTTGTTTGCCACCATAGTCACGGTTTGAACGGCTAAATTTCCTGCATCATCTAGTCTTTCTACTATGTAGTTTTTGCTGCCAGTGTTTTGTGCTACGTTAAAGCTTCCAGAGTAGCTTAAATTTCTATCAAGTGTCAGTGTCGTCTTCTCAGATGTCTCAGCATCTATAACCTCTACATCTTTTGATTTTTCATCGTGTGGATTATTTGCAGCTTCGCCTTTGCCGTTAAAATTTATAGCGTAGCTACCAGAGCTATTTTTTATATTATCAAAGTCAGATTCTATTAGCTTGTCAGGCTTTGAGTCAAGATCGACTGTGATAGTTAGGTTATCATCTCTTTGAGGCACGCCGTCAGTCCCCACGTAGGTGGCGTCTATGATATGGTGCGTTCTATCTAACTTTTTGCCAACCTTTTCAAAGTCTGCTACGACGGTATTGTTTTCGATCTTGGCTATAAAGCTATCACTTATATTTCCGTTTTTATCTTTTATCTCTATTAGCACGTAGCCTTTGCCGTCACTTGTGGTGTCAGGCTTATTTATACCAAATTTAATGTATGGCTGTTCGTCATTCGTAAGAGCGATGTTGTAGTTTATCTTTTGGGTAGAATTTGACTCATACTGGCTTGTTGTAATAATATGCTCGTAGTTCTCTTCGTTTAGGTATTTTGCAGAGTGGATATCGGCATTATCTATCTTTGTAACAAGCTTTACATCATCTATATAGTCAAGCACACCAAAGGCAAATAGCCTACCGCTTGAAGTGCCAGAGATTGCACTTCCATCATCTTTTATAAGGGTCGCATCGACTAAGGTCGGGCGCTTGCTACTTACTATCACATCTGGTATGGTGATAGCGCCGTCACTTATCACTTTTATATCGCTTGGATCTTTTTTGTTTATCATATGCACGCCATCATCGTCTAGGATGTAGCTCACGGTTGATTGTTTGTTAGTAAGTGGGTTTAGGATGCTTATCTTTAGCTCATCTTTTGGCACCGCGCTACTTGGGAGATAGACCTTTACATCAGAGGTTGTTATAGATCCAGTGGTGTCATCTATGAGCCCATCTCCATCAGCGTCTTTGACAAATTTAGCCACTGGGCTGTCGCTAAATTTTATCTCATTTGTGTCGCTCTCGCCTTTGTTGCCAGCCTTGTCCATCATGGTCGTCGTTATACTTGTGGTTTTGCCATGTTCTATTGGCACTGTGATCTTAAATTTGCCATCATTTAGTGGCACTTCATTGTGATCAGGGGCGATTATCTTACCATTAGTATATGTATAGACCTTGTGCGTTTTACTGCCGTCTGGGTTGGTGACATCGATGGCTATCTTATCGCCTTCTTTTATCACGCTTGGGATTTTTATGGAGGCCTCAGTTTTTGTTGGATCGCCGTCATTGTATCTGTTTTCTGAAGTGTCTATCTTGCCATCTGGTGTTCTATTACTAGAGCCTAAGTCACTATCAAAGCTTATTTTGGCTGATTTTACAGGTGGAGCTACTACGACGCTTGGGGTGGTTTGGCTATTTGTGCCATTTGGTTTTGGTGTGCCATGCTCGTCATTAACTGTTGTACTTATAGCTACACTTGAGCCAGGTGTTACTGGTACGCTTACGTCTGGCACTTCAAATTTAGCATTAACTATTGGCACTACTACGCTTGGGTTATTTTTATCATAGACGCTTGTGCCATCGTCGCTTACTACAAATTCTTTTGGCGAGCCACCTATGTTTATAGAGACGCTCTCTTTTGGCTTTATGGTGCGAGGTAAATTTATCTCAACCTTTGAAGTGCCATCTCCTATCTCGTCGCTACTTATCAGTCCATCGCCATTTTTATCGGCTGTTAGCGTCACTTTGACGGTGTCACTTACGCTGCTGCTTGGCGTAGTGCTTGTGGCTGAGACGTTGCCAAATTTATCGACTACGCCAGTTTCTATGCTGCTTCCTGCTGTGATGTTTGCGATGTTTGGCACGCTAAAGCTGACTGCGCCATTTTCATCGGTCGTAAATGTATAGGTGTTGCCGTCCTCGTCAGTGGCTGTGCCATTTTCTTTATCTAGTGTAAATTTCTTCTCAACTGGTGGTTTGCCCGGTTCATTTAGCTTAAACGTGATCTTATCTCCAGTGCTAAGCTCGTCAGGCACTACAAATTTCAAGCAGCTAGTTTTCGTGCCGCTGCCATATCCTAGCTCGGTCGCGTCTATCACGCCGTCGCCATTTTTATCAAGATCAAGCGTGGCTGTTACTTTTGAGATGGCTGGCGTGTCGTTTAGCTCATAGGCAGTTGGCGGCGCTGTAAATGTCTTGCCACCAGTGGTGTATGAGCTTGTCACGGTCGTTTTGCCATGGTTTAAAATTTCAACCCCAGTGATCTCTGCTTTGCCATTTACGATAGGTATAGGAGGCGCTCCAGTGGGCGTGCCGGTGCTATCAACTGGGATTAACTCGTTTGTTATCGTATCTACTTTGTAGTTGCTAGTTTTGCCACCACCTTTCATATTTGTTTTTATCGTGATGATGTCGCCATTTTTAGCAACATCTGGGATATGGGCGTCTATGCTTGTGATGATTTTCTTGCCATCAGGAGTTTTTGGTAGTGAGTTTAGCTGCGCTCCTCCTAGAAAGCCTTTTTTCTCGCCAGTATCGCTTGTGAGGTTGAAATTTAGCACGATGTTTGGCTCTGGCGGTGTAAAATTTAGGTTTTCGGCGCCAAACCCAGCGTAAGAGACCCCGCCGATCTTAGCCTCGCCAACTGGCCATTTGACCTCGTCATGCCTCGCTTCAAGAGCGCGCAAACCAGTGTAAAAGTCGTAGATATTTGAGTAGTGGCCGCCTAGTTCAAATTTGATGCCGCCACTGCCAGCAGAGGCGAAGTAGTGCGGTGATGAGCCGTGAGAAGATGGCTCTTGATGGGAGATTTGATCATCGTCATTTGCGTGTTCTTTGTGATTTTCAAGGATGTTTGCGTTTTTTGGGATGACTAGCTCGCCCTTATGCTCAGCAAAGACATTTATAGTGTGAAATACCGAGCTAAAGCCGACATAAGCCTTTTCGCCGTCATCAAAAACAATGGTAAGGTTCGAGTTTTCGCTCGTTTTTATATCATCACCAAGGTAAATTTCATCGCCTTTGTGTAGCACCCTCATAGTGCCGTCTCTGCTTATGGCGATGGCTTCACCCTTGATCTTTTTGATAACGCCGATCCTTATGGCGTCAAAATTTGGCATTTCTTCATCCCTGTAAAATGTGTGTATTGTAGTATCGGAAAATCTCTTAAAAATTTATATAGTTTGTACTACATCACCTCGACATGCACATTTTTATCTATCTCGACAAAAAATGTCTGTCCAGCGTTATTTTCGCCTCTATAGACTTGATTGACCGCTTCGCCACTTGGCTCTACTGCAAGCTTGTTATAGTCAGCTCCGATAACGCTATGCTTTTCATTTAGCGCGGCTACTTCGCCATTTGTAGCCTTTACGAAATTTCCAACTAGCTGCACCACATCGTCGTCATCGCCAGAAATTTTAAGGATAGTATTTAGGCTCACTTTGCCATGCGCGTCTGCGGTTGGGTTTGAGTCTATCATGTCGCTTATGTTTTGCCCGTTTAGCTTTAGCTTCACGGCCTTTGTGTGATCAAGCTCGATACGTTCAAAGCTCTCAAGGCGCTTATCTAGATCCTCGATCCTTGTTAGATCCACGTTTTGGGTAAAAAGTAGTGTATCTATACCGCCTTTTGCGTCGATATCGTGTGAGTTAAAGATAAATTTATCATCAAGGTTGCTACCAACGTCTTTTGTACCATCAAAAATCAGCTCATAGGGCTTATCAAAGTCGCTCGCACTATCGCCAAATTTAGTACCATTTATTTCTTTTGCCTTATAGAAGGTATCACTCTCTTTTGTCACAAGACCATTTTGGGCAAGTGCCTCCATGTAGGCGTTGCTGACTAGTTTAATGCCTGCTACATCCGCAAGGTAGCTGTGTCCTGCTTTACCTTTTTCTTGTGCCATAAGGTTAAACAAATAGTTGTATCTCTCATCTATTACTTCGATATGAATTTTATAAAATCCGCCATCGTGAGCTAAATTTAAAGCTTCTGTTGGCTTATGATTTTCTGCATTAAGTTCTTCTAAAGTATTTGGATAAAATGATTCCTCTAAGATAGTCCTGCCATCAAACTCGATCTTAACCTCTGATCTTTTATGTTTTTCAAAAAGAACAAAATACTCAAGTGAGTTACGGTTTTTGATATATATCCAGCCATCCATAATATTTATTACCCCATCTGATACTATTTTGGACTCATTTAACCTATAGTTGCCATTTGGCTTTTCTGGTCTGCCATAGCTGAGAATTGGATTGTTTAGTCTATCGGTTTTATTGATTGACTCTATGTTTTTGTCTTGACCCATCCTAGCAAGCTCTTCAGGTCTTATGTTACGGTCTTGTAATATAGATACCTCGTTTGCAGGTCTTGAAAAACCATAACCTTCTCCCACTCTATAACGTAAGTCATCGTAGGTGCTTGTCGCACTTACGTGATGATCTTTTATCCATTCTCTGAAAATGCTTTTGCTAGGCTCTAACCTATAATGATCAAGTAAACGACCACCATTTCTAGTTGAGTCATAAAGCCATATATCTGCGTCTAGTCCTCTGTTTGTGACCTTTAACACATTTATGGTATCTATAAATGGCTCTTCTTTTGGTTCTGCAGCGCCGCCGCTTTTTTCTACCAGCGTGCTAGAGGCACCTGAGGCGCTTTTTAGCTCACTTGGCTGGGCGCTACTTATGTTTGGCTCTAAAGATCTGTGTTGGTTGTAAATTTGATGGATATTTGCGCTATGTCCGCTTGTGACAAAGCTCGCCGCGCTTAAAGATATGCCCTCGCTCGCGCCAAAGCCGTTAGAGTGATCGTCCTTTTCTTCTGCTGGTTTTGTTGAAATTTTTAAAATTTCATCTAAATTTATGCTTTGATGAGCGTTTAAATTTATCTGTTCGCCATCTTCTAAAGTGATCTTGGCATCTAAATTTTTAGTAAAAATTTTCTGATCAGCGTAAATTTCATCGCCATCTTTTAGCATTTTTATGCTTCCGTCTTGGCTGATGATGTAAATTTCACCCTGAGCGTCTTTTATTATCAATTTTTTATTTTTCATATTTTTCCTTGGTTTAGTTTAAGCCATATCGGACAAATTTATAAAACATATATAGCTAAACTATTATTTTTTGTGATTTTAGTGAAATATACTAGGTGATATCGTTGCTTCAGATCAAAAAGCCTATAAATTTATGAAATAGCAGAGTAAATTTAAGAGAAAATTGTGCTTTAAAGAGCCCTTATAAACTCTTTAAATTTATCTCCTCGCTCGGCGTAGCTCTTAAACTGATCAAGGCTCGCAGCTGCTGGGCTTAGAAGAGCTATCTCGCCTTTTTTTAGCTCTTTACTTATCTCATTTACAGCGTTTTGCAAAAAGTCGCATTTTAGGGCAGGCACGTTAAATTTAGCAGCTAAATTCATAAGCTTGTCGCTGTTTGAGCCGATGGCATAAATTTTGACTTTAAGATCCTTTAAATTTTCAAAGAGCTCATCCATGCTAACGCCCTTGTCGTCGCCGCCTAGGATCAGGTGCATGAAGTGATCTTTATAGCGTTTCACGGCTTGAATGCTCGCATCTATGTTGGTCGCTTTTGTGTCATTTACCCAGGTTCGACCCATCTTATCAGTAAATTCTTCAAGCTTGTTTGCTTCAATAACAAATGTGTTTAAAAGCCCCACATCACAGCGGTCAAATAAAATTTTCTCCACCGCAAGTGCTAGCAGTGCATCAAGTAAAAATGGCGTTTTAAAGGCTATATTATCTAAATTTACAGCGCAAAATTTAGCCAGATCGCTCTCATCTTTATAGGCGATCACTTTGGCCTTTGTAGGCGTTTTAGCGTAAATTTCAGGCACGATAGCTACGCTTGTTTCGCTCATGCTAGCAAGCGGCTTAAGCTTTGCCTTTTCATACTCGCTCATGTTATCATGCCAGCTTAGATGATCTGGAGTGATCGGCAAAAGCACGTAGATGCCAGGTGTTGCGCGGTTTGTGTAGTGCAGCGTAAATGAGCTAGTCTCAAGTATCCAAATTTTAGCGTGCGGGTCTAAATTTGCTAGCGCGATGCCGACGTTTCCGCCCATCACTGAGCCCTTGCTCTCTAGCAGGTGCTGCATCATCTTTGTGGTCGTCGTCTTGCCGTTTGTGCCGCTTATCCAGACGTTAAATGGCAAATGTGCCTTATAAATTTCATAAAAATAGTCATATTCGCTGATCAAATTTTTAGCTTTTTTGATAAGCTCGTGGTGAGGTGGGACACCTGGGCTTGGTATCTCTAGGTCGCTTTTTGCTGGGTCAAATTTGCTAACTGGCAAAAGTGCGTTGCCAAACTCATCTTTTGAAATTTCGCTAAATTTATCATCATAGATGTCCCAAAGTCCGTCATTTACGAAGTTTTTAGCGATCGCCTTTGTCGTGCCACCATAGCCAAATAGTGATTTTCTCATGATTTTATCCTCTTTTGCCCCATAAAATTTCTACTATCTCATTAGCGCTAAGCTCACGCATCACGCCATCTATCTCGCGGCGCTCAAAGAGCTCAAAGCTAAAGGTTTTGGCAAAATTTAGCTTTAAAAACTCTGCAAAATAAGCACCCTTGCAAGCAATTATTTCTTATTTATATCTTTATTA
>JAHADO010000062.1 GCA_018375265.1 Campylobacter concisus
CGTTAAAAAGCCAGCTATTAGCAAGATAAGAAGCGAGTTTTTAAGTGCGTAGGCAACTCTTATGAGATTGTCCCTACCAAGGATGTCAGTGCCAAAGATGTGTTCGCTACTTGGGGCTAAATTTACCGCCATAAAATCAGTGAAATTTGGCTCAAATTTAGAAAAAAATGGCGTCACAAAGGCAAATGTGACAAGCGCTAAAAAGATAAAACAGGCTAGGAAAAATATGACCTTTCTCATAAATTTCTCTTATCTGCCAAGATGGCGAAAATTTTAGCCAGTAAATTTGCAAAAACGACAAAAACAGCCGTTAGCAAAATGGTCGCAAGTGCGACTGGATAGTCTTTGGCGATCACCGCATCAAGACTAAGCTTGCCTATGCCCGGAAATGAAAAAATGCTCTCAATGACGTATGAGCCAGCAAAAACGCCAGCCACAAGGGTTGCGAAATAATAGACTATATCGGTGCTTGCGTGCTTTATAGTAAAGAGATAAATTTTGCCCCGCCCCAAGCCTCTAGCGTGAGCTGTCTGGATAAAATCAGCGTTTAGGCTTTGATTTAGCCTGTCTCTTACAAATTTCACGTTTGCGCCAAGGTGTGGCAAGATGATGGCAAGCGTTGGCAAGATGATAAATTTCACCCCCACCCCGCTAGATCCTAGCTCGTTTGCGCCAGAGCTTGGTAGCACGTTTAGATAGACGCTAAAGATCGCTATTAGCACAAGTGCTACGTAAAAATGCGGCAAGGAAGCCAGCAAAAAGGAGCTAAAGTTTATAAAGATATCGGCAAATTTATTTTTATAAATGGCGCTTAAAAGCCCCAAGAAAAATGACAAAAGAGCTATCAGAAAAAACGAAGCAAAAAACAAAATAAGCGAGTTTAAAAGCCGCTCTTTAATGAGCAGTGACACGCTTGCCCCGCTTACAAAGCTAGTGCCAAAGTCTCCTGTGATAAAGTGAGCCAGCCATCTAAAATACTGCACAAAAAAGCCATCTTTTAGCCCCAAATTTTCTAAAATTTGCTCTTTTATAGCCACGCTAACCGCCTCACTTCGCAAAAACATCGCGTCAGTGACGTTTCCTGGCAAAAAGTATATGAGCAAAAATAGAAAAAATGAGATAAAAAACAGCAACCCAAGGCTTGAGATCGCTGTTTTTAAAATGGCTCTAAACAAAGTTTTTATCCACTATTTTACTTGCCACTCTCTTATGTTCCATAAAAATCCAGCCCCATGGTGGCCCAAAATTTGCGTCTTTATGCCTGAAATTTTGTTGTTAAAAACGAGCGGATAGTCAAGATAGGCTATAAAAATGTAAGGTGGATTTTCAAAAAGTGCTTTTAGAAATTCTTTGTAGTATTTTTTCCTAAGCTCCACGTCCTTTGTATATCTTGCGTTTTTTAGGGCAAGATCGACGTTTGCGTCCTTGTAGTGGCTAAAATTCCAGCCATTTTCATTGACATCGATGTCGGCAAATCCGCCAAAAATTCTATATGTATGAAAGTCTGGATCAAATGGGCTGCCCCAGCCTATCACGAAGCTATCAACCTTGCTTATGCTAAAGGCTGTTTTTGGCTTTGCATAGGCTTTGGCTCTTACGCCAAATTTCTCAAACTCGCTGCTTAAAATTTTGGCTAGATTGACCCTTAAAATGTCGTTATTAAAAGCGTAGATGTCAAAGCCAAGCTCCTTGCCGTCCTTCTCAAAAAAGCCAGCCTTGTTTTTCTTAAAGCCACTCTTTTCAAGTAGCTCTCTAGCCTTTTGCGGATCGTAGCTAAATTTAAACTCGCTGTCGTTTGCAAAGCTTTTTTCTATCGGATTGTTCGCTACGCTTGCATATCCGTGAAATAGTTTTTTAACGATCTCGTCTTTATTGACCGCGTAGTTTAGGGCGATCCTTACATTTTTATCTTGAAAAAGAGGATCATTAAAGTTAAACATCAAAGCTCTATAGTCTGCACTTTTAAACTTAAGCAGGCTTAATTTTTTATCATCTTTTATGAAATTTACACCAGTTGGAGAGATGAGTGCAACGTCGATCTCGCCGCTTTTAAGCCCCACAAGTCTTAAATTTTCATCGCCAACTATCTTTAAAAATAGCCTTTTTATCTTTGGCTCACCTTTGTAAAATTTATCATTTGCCACAAACTCCAAACTCTCATCTTTTTTCCATTTTACTAGCTTGTATGCGCCAGTGCCGATAGGGGCGTCATTAAATTTATCAGTTGCGATATCTTTGCCCTTTAAAATGTGCTCAGGCAAAACGCCAAAGCTAAGCGCATCTAAAAACGGTGGAAAAGGCTCTTTTAGCGTGATCTTAACTTTATAATCGCCTAAAATTTCAACGCTTTTTACCACCTCGTAGTTTGAGATAGCAGGTGCGTTTAGCTTCTTATCTTGAGCCGCTTCGATGGTAAATTTAACATCCTTTGCGCTAAATTTCACCCCGTCATGCCAAAACGCATCATCTCTTAGCTCAAAAATATACTCCAGCCCGTCATCACTCATCTGCCAAGACTTGGCAAGCTCAGGCACGACATGGCTATTTTCATCATGGCTAGTAAGTCCAGAAAAAACCAGCGAAAGCGTAGGATCGTGGTCCTCGTCGTAGAGTGGATTTATACGAGGTGTTTGCTCCTCGATAGCGACCACAACGGCATTTTCATTTGCATAAGCAAAGGCAGAAAACAACAAAAACAATAAAGCCAAAAATCTCTTCATCACTCGCTCCTTTGTTTAAAAAATATTTGACGAATAGTAATACGAAATGTATAAAAGTATTATTAAGATAAGTGTAAATTTAATGTATAGAAAATTTGAAATTTCTAACTAACTTTTAACCTTTTTTAAAGTAAAATCAGGGCTCATTTTAGCTGACAAAAAGGTAAATTTCACAATGGATAAAAAGAAAAAAATAGCCCTAATCACCGGCATCTGCGTAGTCTCACTTTTGCTTATCTACACGCTTCTTGGCTTTTTTGGTCTGCCTTATGCTATCAAAAATATCGCACCAAAATACCTAAAAGACTACAACGCAACACTTTTTGTAAGTGATGCTAAATTTAATCCCTTTACCTTCGAGCTAAACGCTACAAATGCCGAGCTAAACACCACTTCTCCACTTTTTAGCACAAAGCAGATCGACCTTAAGCTAAAGCCATTTTCTATCTTTAAAAAGCTAGTTGAGATAGACATTTTTAGGCTAGATGAGCCAAAAGTAAAGATCGCAAGAGACAAAAAGGCAAATTTTAACTTTAGCAATTTTATAAGCGATGATAACGCAACTAGCGAAGATAACAGCACTAGCTCGATAAATTTCGCGCTAAATAACGCAAAAATCATCAAAGGCTCATTTTCATATAGTGATCAAAATTTAACAAAGCCATTTAACGTAAGCTTTGATGATATAAACTATGAGCTTAGCTCGCTAAATACGAAGAAAAATAGCGCAGGTAGTCACACATTTGACTCAAACTCAAGCCTGGCGCACAAGATCGATCTAAATGGCGATATCAAGCTAAATCCACTAAAAATAGAGGGTAACGTCAGCATAAAGGACTTTAGCATAAAGCCAGTTGCGATAAGCTTTATCGACAATGACACGTTAAATCTAAAAAATGCCATTATAAGCTTAAAAATAAACTACGCTTTAAATGCCGATGAGAACGCAACTAAGATAAATTTAAAAGATGGCTTTTTAAATGTAAAAGGGCTAAGTTTAGATGAAGGCACAAATGAGCTTAGCTTTGGCGAGCTAGAGCTTCCAAAATTTGATCTTGATAGCAAGATAGCGGATAAAACGGAGGCTGCGCTAAATTTAAGCGCTATAAATTTAAATGACATCTCTTTTAAAAGTGCTATCGCTGCGAGCGTAAAATCACTAAATTTAAATGAGATCTCACTGCTTGCAAATTTAAATGAAAAAAGCGAGCTAAACGCCACAGCCAAGCTAAAAAATATGGGGGCAAACGCTTTAAAAATAGATGAAGCAGATAGAAATTTAGCAAATTTAAAAGATATAAATGCTTCAAATTTAAATCTAAATTTAGTAAATAACAAAACCGCCCTAACGCTTGAAAAAATAGCACTAAACGGCATCAACGCGCCACTTAGCAAAAGCGCAAGTGCAAATGTAGCAAGCGCTGGCGTGACAAATACAAGCTTTACAATGGATGGTAACAAGAGCCTTGCGAGCCTTGATGAGCTAAACGTAAAAAACATAGAGCTTAAAGCAAAAAATAAAGATATAGCAAGCGTCGCTGACGTGGCGATAAAGAGCATAAGCTTTGATCTTTTAAAAATGGCTCTAAATATCGCTAGTGTCGATGTTAATAAGCCTAAATTTGCTTCAGAACTAAACGACAATGGTCTAAGCGCTGTAAGCGAGCTAGGATTTGGCGAGCAGAGCGCAAAAGCTACAAAAGCGGCAAAACACACTAAAAAAGTAGAGAAAAAGGTTGAAAATAAAAGTGCTTCAAAAAGCAAAGAAAATGAGTTTAAATTTGATGTAAAAAATATAAGTGTAAATAACGCAGACATCACTTTGACGCATCTTTTTGAAGGCGAGAAGATCTCTCATAAATTTGATAATCTTTTTGTAAAAGTAGCAAATTTAAGTAGCGATTTTAGCAAGCCATTTGACGCAAAAGTGGCGATGAAAAGCTCACAAAAGCTAAATTTGGATGTTGAGTCCAAGATAAAGATCGAGCCACTTGACGTGAGTGCGAAGATCAAGCTAAATGATACAAATTTACCAAAGTATTTTGCCTACGCAAAGCCCTTTTTAGAGGCCGATCTAGTTAGCGGACAGATGAGCGCAGATGCCCAGCTTCACTACGCAAAAGATATCAAAGCAGACGCAAAACTTAGCATCAAAGATATAAGGCTAAATGGCAAAAAAGCTGAAAAATTGGTCGCCTTTAAAAGCCTTGATCTTGAAAAAATTTCATTTGCCAAAAACGACCTTACTATAAACGGAGTGAGCTTAAATTCGCCATTTATCAAGGCTCATCTAAGCAAAGAGCGTAAATTTAACCTATCTCAGATCATAAAAGAGGATAAAAATAAAGCTAAAACTGAGGCAAAACCTGAGACCAAAAAAGTAGCTAGCAAAAAAGAAGACGAGCTAAAATTTAGCGTGAAAAATTTCTCTCTAAAAAATGGCGAGGTTGATTTCTCGGACGCATCGCTATTTATGCCATTTGCCACAACGATCTCAAAGCTAAATGGCAAGCTCACCGACATCGATAAAAAGCGCCCAAGCTCAGGCGAGTTTCAAGGTGTGGTTGGCAAAAATGGCTTTGCGCAGATCACTGCAAAACTCTTTCCGTTTGAGCTAAAGCAAAATACCGATATAAAGCTTGACTTTAAAGATATCGATCTAGTTAACGTGACACCTTATAGCGGGCAGTTTGTGGGCTATAAGATCAAAAAAGGCAAGCTAAATTTAAACCTAAACTATAGCGTCACCGACTCAAAACTAAATGGCTCAAATTTTATAAATTTTGACTCTCTTACACTTGGAGAGAAGGTTGAGTCAAAAGATGCTGTAAATTTGCCACTTTCACTTGCTATCTCGATACTTAGCGATCAAAATAATCAAATAAACATCGATCTGCCAGTTGAGGGAAATTTAGACGACCCTGACTTTAAATATGGCGGCGTCATCTGGGCTGCTGTGAAAAAGCTCTTTGCCGACATCACGCTAGCTCCATTTAGATTTTTAGGCAACGCCCTAGGACTTGGCAACAAAGATCTTAGCTCTATTGATTTTCTTGCTGGAAGTAGCGAGCTTATAAGCTCAGAAGCGCCTAAGATAGCTGATTTTATAAAGCTAACTGGCTCAAAACCTAAGATGAAGCTTAGCATAACGCCAACATACTCAAAACTCGATGAGAGCTTTTATAAAAACAAAAAGCTAGATCAAAAGATCAATCAAATCATCGCTTCAAGCGGCAAAGACTACATCGCAGTTTTAAATGAGCTTGTGCCAAATTTAAAAGATAGAAACGAAAAAGCTTTAAGAGAAGAGGCGCTAAAGGGCATCGAAGTCGATAAAGCAAAGCTAGTAGAGCTTGCAAATGAGCGTGCAAATGCGGTAAAAGAGGCGCTTATAAAAGCTGGGCTTGAGGCTAGCCGCATAAATATGAACGATGCAACAAGCTCAGAGCCTAAGCAAAACACCTACACAAGCGTGCTAATGGGAGTGGCGAACTAAATTTCATTTATTTCGCTGCTTCTTGCATTATAGACAAACCAGCTAAGAAGCATAAGCATCATAAATGCGCCAAAAATAAGGCTTGCGTAAAAATATAAGTTAAAATCAGCTCCGAGCAAATTTGCGTTGTGAAGGGCGATCATGACGCCAGCTAAAGCGATTAAATAGCCAATTAGCTTGATGATGAAAATTTTTGGATTTACAATGATCAGCAAAAGGCCACAAAGTATGATGCCAAGGGCTATTTGTAAATTTGAAACGTCAGTTTGAGCGTTTGAGCTAAGTGTTAAAAAGCCAGCTAAAAGTGCCATTAGTATCATCAAAACTGCATAAACCGCCCTGCTTCGTCCAAAGCCATACATAAAGCAAACAAAGCCCTTATTTTGCCTGTTATAATCCATTTTTCGCTCCTTTTGGAAGTTTGCTTATTTTAATGCCAAATTCTTAAATAACGGCTTTAATCTGAAATTTCACTCATTTTGGCTAATATTTTGCATCTTAAAAAAGGAGCAAAAATGCCTTATGTTAATATCAAAATAGCAGGCCCAGAGCCTACAAAAGAGCAAAAAGATCAAGTTTTTAAAGAGGTAACCGAGACGCTTGTAAGAGTGCTTGGCAAGAAAAAAGAGGCGGTTATGATCTTTATCGAAACTCACGACGCTGGCAATATCGGCGTAGGTGGCGAGAGCGTAGAGAACAAAAGAAAGGGGATGAAATGAGCGAATTTAGCAAAGCAGACATTGAGAGAAAGATAACGCTTGAAGTTGGTGATAAAGCGCCAGAGTTTGAAGCGCTAAATCAAGACGGCGTAAAGGTCGCATTAAAGGACTTTATAGGCAAAAATGTGGTGCTTTACTTCTACCCAAAAGACAACACTCCAGGCTGCACGACTGAGGCTTGCGAATTTAGCGCAAACTACGATCAGTTTATCAAAAATGACACCGTCATCTTCGGCTTTATCAGAGATTTAGTGATTTGTGTTGTGTTATTTTTT
>JAHADO010000063.1 GCA_018375265.1 Campylobacter concisus
TAAATGCGTCTTTTGATAACTACACAGCTGATCTTACATACTACATCCACGAGGGCGAGCCTTATAAGGTTTCAAATGTAAGCATCACAGCACCTGAAGAGCTAGGACTTGATACTAAAAAGATCATAGATGACTTTAGACTTGAAGCTGGTGATACAATGAACTCAGCAAGACTTCGCCAAGATATGAAAAAGCTTGACGATATGGTCGCTGATAAGGGCTATGCATTTGTCAAAGTCTATCCAAAGACTGATAAATTTGATGAAAATAAAACAGTTAATATCGACTACGAAGTTGATCCTGGCGAAAAAGTATATATAAGAAACGTTCAAATTTCAGGAAACGATAGAACAGTTGATCGTGTCGTAAGACGTGAGCTATATCTAACTGAGGGAAATTTATATAGCAGAACCGACCTTCAAGACTCAAAAGATGCATTAAAAAGAACAAGCTACTTTGACGATGTCGAGATAGAAGAAGATCCAGTTGATAAAAATACAGTCGATCTAAAAGTAAAAGTAAAAGAGGCTTCAACTGGCACTATAAGTGGTGGTATCGGATACGGAAGTAGCGATGGCTTGCTACTTAACGCTGCACTTTCTGACACGAACATCTTTGGCTCTGGTCTTCAAGGACAAGTAAGCGTTGATAAGAGCGATAGAGAGCTTTCAGGTCAGATAAGTCTTACAAATCCAAGAATTTTTGACTCAGAGTATAGCCTTGGCGGAACACTCTATGCAAACGACTATGACTGGAGAACATATAAAGAGAGAAGCTACGGCTTTAGCACAACACTAGGTAGAAAATTAACTAGAAATTTAAGCGCATCACTTACTTATAATATCGAGCAAAGTAAAGTTACTCTAAAAGATGATGAGCTAAGAGATATAAATAGATACACAGGCAAAGAAATTTATAGAGAAGGCAAGGCTATAAAAAGCGCTATAACTCCAGCTTTAACATATAATAGCACCGATGATTACTACTTGCCAAGACGCGGTATCATAGCTAGTACATCATTTGAGATAGCAGGACTTGGTGGTGATATGGATTTTGTTAAAAACCGCACAAATTTCAACTACTATCTAGGTCTTAGAGAATACATTGACTACGATCTTATCTTAAGATATAAAGCAAGCTTTGGCAAAATTTGGGAGAGAGGCTATACCCCGATCAACGAAAGGCTTTACCTTGGTGGTATAAGAAGCTTACGTGGTTACGAGAGCAGAACCGTATCTCCAAAAGTAAAATATAATGGCGACTACTATGAATACGGCGGCGAAACATCATTTAACAACTCAGTTGAGATGAGCTTCCCTATAATAGAGCGTGTCAAAATGCGTGGCGTTGTATTTTACGACTATGGTATGATCGGCGAAAATAGCCTAAATGAGATAAAAAGATCATCAGTTGGTACAGGTATCGAGTGGATAACACCTATCGGACCACTTCAACTAATCTTCGCAAAAGCTCTTAAACCTAAAGAGGGCGATGATACAAATACATTTGAATTTACTATCGGAAGACGCTTCTAACAAGATACTTTTAAGGGGCTAGTTTGCCCCTTAAATCCCCCGCAAACAAACAAACTTTAAGTCATATAAGAAAAAGCAAGGCTAACATTAGATATAATCCCACAATTTTTAATATAAGTGGGTAAAAAGATGAATTTCTCAGACATTTTTTCAAAGATAAGAAAAGCTCAACCTCGTCCAGAAGAAGCACCTACACACTGGGTAAAATGCGACAACTGCCACTCACTGATGTATTACAAAGAAGTTGAAGCTTGTTTTAATGTATGCCCAAAATGCGGCTACCACATGAGATTAAAGGCTGATGATCGCATAAATTTGATCTGCGATGAAGGTAGCTTTGTAGAATTTGACGCAAATTTAAAACCAGTAGATCCTTTAAATTTTGTCGATAAAAAATCATACAAAAAAAGAATCACAGAAAATAAAGAAAAAACAGGACGCACAAGCTCAGTGGTATGCGGCGAAGGCAAATGCAACGGACAAGAGATCCAGCTAGTTGTTTTTGACTTTGGCTTCATGGGCGGCTCACTTGCTTCAGTTGAGGGCGAAAAGATCGTAAGAGCGATAAAACGCGCGATCGAAAAACGCCAAGCCTTGATCATCGTAAGCGCATCTGGTGGCGCTAGGATGCAAGAGAGCACATTTTCTTTAATGCAGATGTCAAAGACTTCAGCAGCCCTAAAACTTCTTGATGAAGCAAGACTACCATATATCTCAATACTTACAGATCCTACGATGGGCGGCGTTAGTGCATCATTTGCATGGCTTGGAGATCTAATAATCGCTGAACCTGGCGCACTAATAGGCTTTGCAGGGCAAAGGGTCATCAAACAAACCATAGGCGCTGATCTTCCAGAGGGCTTTCAAAGGGCTGAATTTTTGCTTGAACATGGTCTTATAGATGACATCGTGCCAAGAAGTGAGCACAAAAAATATATAAGCGATATGGTTAAATTTCTTACAAATAACAAAGCTATGATCTCTAAAAGCGAAGTGACAACTCCTAGCGAAGCTGGCTTTGAACTAAAGCTAAAAACCAAAGGGTAAGTTTGGAAATTTCGGTTTTTAGCATTCAAAAATCATCGCGTGACAACTTTGAAAACGAGATACAAGAATATATAAAAATGAGTGCAAAATTTGCCAAGATAAACGACAAAATAATATTTAATGAAAAGATAGCAAAGGCTCAAGGCAGTGGCAGAAGCGATGCGCTAAGAGCTTATGATGAAATTTACGAGCCAAATTTAAAAGGCTTTTGCGTGATGCTGGACGAAAACGGCTCGCAGCTTGACAGCCAAGAATTTGCTCAAATTTTAAACTCAAATTCGCAGATAAATTTTTTCATAGGTGGAGCTTATGGGCTTAGCCAAAATTTAAAAAACAAGGCACAAAAAGTCGTAAGCTTAAGCAAGATGACTATGGCGCACAAAGTCGCCAAGCTCGTACTTTTTGAGCAAATTTTTAGAGGGCTTTGCATAAATGCAAACCACCCATATCACAAATAAAGGAATATAAAATGACTCAAAACGAGCTAAATTTTTTCAAAAAGCTACTTGAAGAGCGAAAATTACAAATCAAAAAAAATATTTATGACTCATCAGTTGAAGTAAGCGGTTTAAGAGATAGTGGCGTAAGCGATGAATTTGACATAGCTTCAGTAAATACCGACCAGCTTATAGAGCAGTCTATCTCAACCCAACAACGAGCCGAGCTTCACGAGATCGATGAGGCGCTTGAGAAGATAGCAAACAAGACTTATGGAATTTGTGACATGTGCGAAGAGGAGATCGGCATCCCTCGCCTAAAAGTAAAACCGCATGCAAAATACTGCATAGCTTGTCGTGAGATAATAGAAAAAACAGCAAAAAACTAAGGAGAAAATATGAAAACCAGAAAATTTCTCGTCTACTGCATCATCTACACAGCAGTTGTTGCAGGACTTACCTATTCTCTTAATAGTTCAGACTTCACCTTTGAGCTCTTAGGTCAAGCCATAACCTTGCCAGTAGCTGTCTGGGTGGCACTTCCAGTAGCTCTTTTGGCGCTCCTTGCCCTACTTCACATCGCATATCATGGATACGCCTTTTATAGATATAAAAAATGGATAAAAAAAGATAGCCAGCTCTACAAAGACCTTGCAAAAGAGACGCTTCTTGGCTTTGAGAGCAACAAAGACTTTAAAACTGACACTTACAAGATCGCCTCGCAGCTCACTCGCTCTATCTCTCCAGTAGGCGAGCTTAAAGATGTTGGCGTTGATGACGGTGAGATAAACAACATCTTACAAACCATAAAAAGCATAAAAAACAAAGAGATCGTCGATCTAAAGAAATTTAGACTAGCAAAAGATAGCAAGCTAAACATCCTAAACGAGCTAAACAAGATCGAGCAGCTGCCTACTTACTATCTTGACGTGCTTAAAAATCAAGAACAAAACGAGAGCCTTAAAAAGGCAGCCTTTAATAAGCTTATAAAAACCGCCTCTTTTAGCGAGATCAAAAAAATCGATCCAGAGCTAGCAAGCGAAGACATAATGACCATTATCACGCGCTTTGTAAATGACGAGATCGACCTAAGCAGCGATGAAATTTTTGGTCTTCTAAACAACGCAAAAGTGACAAAAGCACAATACGACAAAGCAGCCATAATGCTTAAAAACAAGCTAAAACCAGATGCGTTTATCGGCATTTTTGAAAAGCTAAAAAGCATCCATGCTGACGCTGATGAGGCCTACGTATATGCGTTATTTGAGCTTCAGATGCTTGATAAAGTAAGAGAAGCCATCGAGGGTAGCGACCCTGATGAGTTTAAAGAGATAAAGGTTTTACTATTTTTACGAGACAATGGCAAAATGGTGCCTAGCTCGCTATTTTTTAAATGATAAACTTTAGTAAAAAGCCACTTTTCTTAGCGCCACTTGCTGGCTTTTCCGACCTGCCGTTACGAAGTGTCGTCAAGAAATTTGGCTGCGATGTCACTGTTAGCGAGATGATCAGTGCAAATGCTCTGGTCTATGAAAGCAGTGACAAAACCCTTGAAATGCTTAAAAAATCCCCAAACGAAGAGCCCTACGTCGTCCAGATAGCTGGCAGTGAGATAGAAAATTTAAAAAAAGCCGTGCAGATAATCAATAAATTTGATGGAATTTACGGGCTTGATCTAAACTGCGGCTGCCCCGTGCCAAAGGTCGTTAGACAAGGCGCGGGATCGGCTTTACTAAATGATCTTGACAAACTTCAAAGCATAATCTCAGCCATAAAAAGCGTCTCAAACAAGAAGAGCCTAAGCGTTAAATTTAGACTTGGCTTTAACGACAAAAATGAAGAGAAAATCGCAAGGGCCTGCGAAGAAGCCGGCGCAGACTACATCGCAGTGCATGGGCGCACCAGAGCTGGCGGATACAGCGCAAAGGTTGATTACGAAGCGATCGCTAGAGTAAAGGCGAGCGTAAAAATCCCAGTCGTCGCAAATGGCGATATAAACGCGCAAAATGCAGATGAAATTTTAAATCTCACAAAATGCGACGCCCTAATGATCGGCAGAGCAAGCATCGGTAGCCCTTGGATATTTCACGAGATAAAGACCAAAACTAGCGTCGATAAGGCACTAAAACAAAAGATCATCCTAGCCCACTTTGATGCTATGATCGAACACTACGGCGAGCACGGACTTTGCATATTTAGAAAGCATCTGCACCAAGACAGCAAGGGCATCGACGGCGCAACAACCTTTAGAAATGAGGTAAATTTCATCAAAGATGCCCGCGTGATGAGAGAGCGCATAAGGGAGTTTTTTGCCTAGATGCAAGGCTACATCCTGCGCGTGCAAAAGGTCAGAGACGAGGACCTTTTAGTCTTTGTGCTAACGCCAAATTTGCTCGTAAAGTCATATAGATTTTTTGGCGCTCGCCACTCAAACATCATGACCGGCTACAAGATCGACTTTGAGCTCGAGCAAGAGGCGAAATTTCTACCAAAGCTTAGAAGCATACTCCACCTTGGCTTTAAGTGGCTGCTAGAGCGCGACAAGCTCATCATTTGGCAGCAGTTTATGCGCCTACTTTATGATCATCTAAAAGAGGTCGAGCAGCTCGATGAAATTTACTTTAACGAGCTTGATCGCTGTGCCAAACAGATGCAACTGCAAAATCCAAAACGCCTCATCATCGAAAGCTACGTTAAAATTTTAGAGTATGAAGGCAGGCTTCACAGCGAGCTTGAGTGCTTTATCTGCGACGAGGAGATAGAAAGCGAGCTATGCTTAACTCGTGGCTTTTTGCCCTCTCACAAGCACTGCCTTGATAGAAGCGAATTTGACGCTAGCAAGATCAAAAATTTATTTGATACAAAAAGCACGATCGAGCTAAATGACGATGAGATAAACCGCCTTTATAAAATTTTACTTGACGGGCTTTAGACTTTTACTTTCGTCCTCTCATCAAATTCTTTTAAAACATCCATTATCTTGCTTGCTAGCCCCTCAAGCGTTTGATCTTTTTTAAGCTCTAAATTTCTAAGCTTTAAAATCCTAGCTAGTATATCTTTTAGATCTTTCTTACCAGATAGTATCTCATCATAATAAGCCTTTGGTATGCCTATCTCGCTTCTATCTTGTTTTGTAATTATTTGATAGTTTTTATATACACTAAGAGCCTCATCAGTTATCCTTGTTGTGCCACCTTGTAGCACAAGACCTTGCTCGTTTTTTAAAAATGCTACAAAGATTTGTTCCTTTGTATAGCCTTGTTCATTGTCATATACAGACATATCAGGCTTAAAGTCATATCCAGCACTGCTAACCCACATATAAGGGATAGTATGCTCAGTTGTCATCACTTCTGGAGAAAAGTCAAGGAAATTTCCATTGACTTCTACATTTATATCACTTAGATCATTTATTAGCTTGCGTGCATTTTCTACGTCTTGAGTCGTTCTAAAGATATGAGTTATCTTTTCATTGCTCCTATCGGTTAGTCCATCTAGCTCATCGCTAGTCATCCTACCCATTAGGTATTCGTAATGCTCTATTTTTTTATCTTTTGAAAAGTAGCCCTTTGGCATCTTTGCCAGATCTTCATTTGAGTAAAACTCTTTACCCTTACTAATAACTCCAGCTGAAATTTGATCAAAAATTTTATAGTATTGCTTGATAGTATTTGCTAGATCGATATTTGCAAAGCTATCCTCTCCAAACAGAGCATTATCCTTTCTTGTATCCATTGAAATATTTGTATAGTTTGGGTGCTTTTGATTGTGTAGCACTATCGCATCAAGTGTGCTTTTGTGGATTTTAAAGTCCTGTGGCAAGCCTGCTGCCTTGTTAAAGTCAGCTCCCATAAATCCTTTAGCATCTACACTATATCCATAGCCCTCTTGTGAAGTAAATTTAGCCTGATAAAGAGAGTCGATACTACTAGATGAAACAAAGTCATTCTTAGGAGTAGTGGTTTGGTTGATCGAATTTATACTTGGAGTGTTAGGTAAGAAATTTGCAAAGCCTTCGCTTTTTGTATGTTTTTGGTAGTGCTGTTTTGTTAAGATGGAGTTATAAGAGACTTTCATAGCTTACTCCTTGAAATTTAGCTTCAAAGAGTAAGCAAAAGTTGTGCCGTAAATTT
>JAHADO010000064.1 GCA_018375265.1 Campylobacter concisus
AAGATATATGAACGTAGCAAATAACAATAAAGAACTATATGGAGCTCTAAAGCAAAGCTTTGCAAGCGGTGTTACGATAGATAATATGCCTGTGTTGGAGCTTGAGAACAATATAGATATTAGCGATGTTAAATTTTATCACATAAAAGAGCTTACGTTCGAAGAAGATAGTCCTAGAAGAGAGGCGTTTGAAAACGTGATAAGCACGCTTAGGATAGATGGGATAATTTTTGTATATTTGATCGTGGGTGATAGTAACGGTGTTTCTTTCTACGCTGGTGTAGCTAGAGATGTATCTTTTAGCGGAAAATTAGAACTAGACATTGATGATATAGGAAAAAGGGTTTTAAAACCTAGCATTGAGGGAAATTTTAGGGGCAGTAAAGTACTCGATGTAGAAAAAGAGAAAAAGGCGGAACTGGTATCTAAAATAGATAAAATGAAAAGATTTGCCAAAGTTAGCGGTATACCTAGTGTATATAAAGATAAAGAGGATTTTCAGGGCATAGATAGGCTTATAGACATTATGAGTGGGGAAGAATTTGCTTTGGTGGTGCTAGCAAAGCCAATGCCAAATAGGGCGATAACGGATATAGAAAAAGTTTTGTTTGATGCCTATAACAATATAGCCCCGATGATAAGAACATCAGTTCAACAAAGTGACGGAAGTTCTGTTAGCTCATCTACTTCGGCGACCAAAGGCAGTTCAATATCTGACGGCACTAATTATTCTGAATCTAATCAAGCAGGGAAAAATACATCAAAAGGAACAACTAATACTGAAGGCTATAGCTCTAGTTATTCAGGTAATAACTCTAGCAGTGGGACAAATGAAAGTTCTGGCGAAAGTTCATCTTTTAGCCGAACAATGGGCGGCTCTCAAACTAAAAGCGAGAATGAGTCCTTTAATAAAAGCGAATCCACCTCTAAAAACCAAGGTAGCAACTTAAGCTTTGAATTTACCAACAAAATGGCTAGCGAGCTTACAAAGTATATAGACGAAGTTTTATTAAAGCGTATAAACTACGGTAAAAACAAGGGGCTTTTTGACTCTTGCATATATCTTATGTCAAATGAAAAAGGAAATTTAACAAAGCTTGGAAATGCGATAAGGGCTATATTTTCAGGCGATGAGAGCAATAAATCTCCACTTGTTTTGAGTAATTTAAATGCAGAAAAAGATATGAATGAGATAAAGTACATAAAAAATTTTCAAATTCCTAAGATAAATTTGGTAGAAAATACAAACGCACTAATATCAAGAAGTTTACTCTCTCAAAATTTATCTAGTAAATCGTGCTGGATGTCTGCTAATGAACTAAGCGTGATAGCCACTCTGCCAAAAAAAGAGGTTGTCGGACTCTCTTTAAAAGTAGAGGTGGAATTTGGCCTAAATGTTAAAAATCAGATATCACAAGATGAAGCGATATTTTTAGGAAATATGGTTCAAAGCGGTAAAGAGCTAAGCCAAGAAATTTTCATAGATAAAGCTTGGCTTGATAAGCATATATTTATAGCTGGGGTTACTGGTAGCGGCAAAACCACTACTTGCCAAAGAATTTTAAAGTCGGCTAAACTACCGTTTTTGGTTATAGAGCCGGCAAAGACAGAGTACCGGGCCATGCTAAACAATATGAATGATTTACTTATATTTACACTTGGGGATGAGAGGGTTGCGCCTTTTAGGATAAACCCGTTTGAATTTTTCCCTCATGAGAGTATATCTTCGAGAGTGGATATGATAAAGGCAAATATTGAAGCATCTTTTGATATGGAAGCAGCCATACCACAGATAATAGAATCTGCTCTTTACAGATGCTATGAAGAGTATGGTTGGGATATATCGACATCTAAAAATTATAAATTTAAAGATCCATTTGCAGATGGAGTTTTTGCATTTCCGACACTATCTGATCTAATGAGACAAGCAAACATAGTAGTAGAAGAGCAAGGATTTGACGAAAGACTTAAAAAAGACTACATAGGCTCTATAAATGCAAGACTTCAGGGCCTATTAGTGGGCTCAAAGGCTTTTATGTTAAATAATCCAAGAAGTGTAGATTTTACTGATCTGCTAGAAAGAAACGTTGTTTTAGAGCTAGAAGAGGTAAAAAATGGAGCTGAAAAATCTCTCATAATGGGGTTTATACTAATCAATATCAATGAAGCCTTAAATGTAAAATACAAAGAGTATAAAAATAAAGGCAAGGAATTTAGACATATCACACTCATAGAGGAGTCGCACAGGCTTCTTTCTAAATTTATGCCAGGAGATAGTCCAAATAAAAAACTTGGTGTAGAGACATTTGCTGATATGCTTGCTGAAGTGCGTAAATATGGCGAGTCGCTAATAATAGTGGATCAAATCCCGAATAAGCTAACGCCAGAGGTGCTAAAAAACACAAATACCAAAATAGTGCATAAAATTTTCGCTCAAGATGACAAAGAGGCGATAGGCAACACAATGGCTTTAAATGATGAACAAAAGGAATTTTTATCAAATTTAGAAACAGGTAGAGCGGTAGTGTCTAATCCAAATTTTATCAAGCCTATTCAGGTGCAAATAGCACAGCTTGAAAATGTTAGCACCACAAAATCAGCCGTGATAGATAGTCAAATTTTAAGAGATAATATTTTGGCGTATTATAAACAAAATTATAAAAAAGGCGTGGTGCCATCGATAGAAAAAGCAAAAATCGTCCCTGATATAAATCTCGTAGAAGATGCGTTGCAATATGATTTTCACGCGCTTGAGCTTGAGTGGTTGAGGCGAGTTAAAGATAGCGAAAAAATTGCGCTGGGTAACATTAGGCAGATGATAGATCGAAAAAAGATACCAAATGACACTAAGTATCTAAGTGGATATGTCTTTAATAAATTTTATAAAAATCAAGATGAGGAGATGTACGAGAACATAAAAAAGTGTGTAGAGTTGGTCTTTGAAAAAATTGTTGGTACAAGCGATAATGAGGTTTTGTTTGGCGATTACGCAGATAAACATTTAAAAGAGTATATGCAATTAAATTTTTAATACAAGGAGAAAAAATGTTAAATCTTATTCCTGTCATAGACAGTGTTTGCAAGGCTATAAGCATTGCTGCTACTTTTATAGGCGATAAAGTGGTACCAATTGCTATTAAGTTGGTTGAAAAGGCTTTGCCTATATTAGATACTGTAGGCAAAATAGCATCTACTTTGGCACAGTTTTTAAAAGCCACAGTAAATGAAGAAAATCCTATGGAGCTTGGATGTAAATCTTTGGAGTCAGATAAAAAGCCAGATGATTTTATCAGCTACAAAGATTATATAGAATATATAAAAAATGAAGTAAAAATAGATGAAGATAGGCTTAAAAATGCCACTGATATAGATAAGATCAAATATACTGCTATTGGATCAGGAATACTAATAAAAAGCATAGAAGAAAAAAAGGGTATGGATATTGGGGTGGATGTATTTGTTGCATTGGCAAAAATAGGCATGGAAACTTTAGATAAAATGGGCGGTGCTCGTGGTGTAGATGCTATTTTAGATACGTTTAAAGACGGAAAATTAGGCGAATTTGCAAAATATGTCTCTGGCGATCTAAATAGCGTAAAAGACAAGATCATAGTTTCTGATCGATTAACAGAAACATTTAAAAGTCTAAACCCAGACATGGATATAAAAGATATCCAAAAAGAGGTTATGGATATGGGAAATAAAAAATAATGATACTGAAAGATTTTTTAGTATTTTACATAGAAGATCAAATATCCGTTTTTGAATTTAAGAAAGGTGAGTTTGAACCTCGTAGTAATTACGGTGAATTCAAATGGATGTTTGACTATAAACAATTTTGGAGTTGGTGGAAAGGCAAGGTAGAATTTACAGCTGATATGAAATTTAGCTTTGTTGTCTTAACTGATAAGGAAGAGTTTAAAATACAAGAAGATATTGCTATAGCAGAAAATATTGGCTTTACAGCAAGCGATATAAAAAGGTATAAAAAAGATATCCCGTCAAATTTAAATCTAATATCTTATCCTACCGGCTTTCAAGCAGATGAGGATATGTTTGCCAAAGAAGAGTGTGATAAGAATGATATTAAATTGCCATGTGAATATGAAAACGAGTATTTGGCTACATACTATAAAAAAAAGACAGAGGAATATAAAAAGAAGTGATTGTAATAAGGTATGAATTTAGAATTTTCTAAGGTTTGTACCTTATTACGCCTTATTTCTAAGCTATTCCTGCCTCAGCTCTAGCTTTTACGAGTTTAGCTAGCACACTGCCTTCTCCTACTCCTATTATCTTTGCTCTTAGCTTAGTTACGTCGGCATGACTAGGGGCTTTGGCATGGACCGTTTCATTGCGTAAGTCTTGGAGTGATGTTATTACTTTTGGCAGGGTTTTAGCTACATAAGTTTGCAACACATTTCCTTCTAGTGCGTCTTGTACAAGATAGTTTTTAAAAAGAAATTTATAGGTTCCTAAATTTGGTTTATTGTTAAACATATCAGCGACCGTGAATTTTGAGCCCTGAACTTCGTAGGCTATTTTTAGGATGGCTGGATTTTTATCTATGAGCTTTTTAAAAAGCACTTTAGCAAAGGCATAAATTTCTTGCTCCATAGTCTTTGAGTATTTGACTACGACCGAGCTAAAGTCATAGAGTGGGTTAGAGATGTTATCAAGATACTCTATCTCGGCTGAGATGATGTTTTCTATGCTGTCTGGGTGCATGAGGTTTATCAAATTTTGCCCAAAGCAGTAGTGAGTCAAATTTTTCTTGATCTCTAAAAACTCATCGCTCTTATAAACGTCAGGATAGAATTTGCTCTCGTCATCAAAATAGCTCATGCCTTGTTTGGTATCTATAATGAGTGGATAGACGTAGGCGTTGCCATAAACTGCGTAGGTGTGGCCATTAACTGTAAAATTTGCTAGGTAGTTGTCCCTAACACACTCAAAGTCATTTCTAGCTAACTCTCTTATGTCGCTTATCACAAACCACTTCTCTACATCTAGGCCTTTTTCTTTGTAATAGCTCGGTGCGATCTCGCTCATATCATCGTTTGTGATAGAGGTGACCTTTGCTACAAATAAATTTGAATAGTCAGTTAGAAAGAGCTGTAAAAATTTGGTATCACCACTTGAGCTTAACTCTTGAGCAAACTGCTCTATTTGTTCCTCAAAAGGATTTATCATATCTCGGCGTTTGCTCTTTATCTTGCCAAAGGCTACCTTGCCCTTGTCATTTAAAATTTTAAGATGCTGTTCGATGACATCGCTTTGGTAGTATGGGTTGTAGAGGATGAGGATATTGTGAATTTTATTTGACATGACTTTTTCTTTATTTAATCAATTTCTTTATTAGATCAAATATGCTGTAACCAGTATCTGTGTATGGTTTGCGCTCAAATTTATCATTGCCGCATTTTGGACACACTTTTGGTATCTGGGCCATATCATCAGCATCTAGGCAATCACTGCTAAAATGAACCACCTTTTCATAACCGCAGTTTGTGCAACACATTTTAAATGGATTTGGACGTCTTGGCATTGTTTTCTCCTTAACAATATAATAAACAAAGTTTGTCACATCATATGTAATTTTGAATTTTACTACAAAGGATACGACAAACCAAACATAAAATTAAATACTCAATTTTAATTTCATACAAATTTGATTTATAAGCTCCTGTAATGCTGGCAAATATAAATTTAGTGCCAAAAATTTAATGATCTTATACATAATATAACCAAATGATAGATCTAGAAAAAGTCTCCACATTTTTGCTCCTTGTCTTTAAAAATAGATGTGCAGACGGACTTTAGCTCTGGTAAAATTTTCTATGCCAGAGAGCTTTTCTTGCAAATTTTGTAAAGAAAGAAAAAGGCGACCGATATTCTCATTAAATTTGTGAATTCTATCTAGCTCGTTTTCTTCTAAAATATCGTTGGCAGCGACCAAATCACTCATATCTATATCGTCAAACCACTCTAAAAGTTTAATAAAAATTAAATAGTAATAAATTCATAAACAACTGGATTTGCCTTTTTACCACTATGCACTCTTTCCGCCATAGTAGTTTTTATAAAACCTAGCTACATCTTTAAAAGTATAGGCTAGCTCTTGTATGGAGCTGGCACCCTTTAGCAAAATACTAGCTGTAAAAAACAAATCTTTAAGCTCCTCTTTATCTTTGGCCTGCTCGCCAGTCATATTTGTGAGCATATATCTAAGCATAAACGAAAGATCGCTTAAAATTTGTAAATCATCATCAGTTTTTACAAACCTATAAATATCCAATCCTTGAGCGCTAAATTCAATGATATTTCTTGTGATAAACTCATCTTTAAAAAGCACAATAGAAAGTTCATTCATAACTTGATCTAGCTCATAAGACTTGCCAAAAGCTTTTGCTCTTAAAAATTTATCATTAGTACTCATTTTGCCCGTCCCAGCCTCTTTTTGATTGATATCCTCAAAAGGATTTGAGCCATTTCTTACAAAATGCAAAAAAGAGCTTGATATTAAAACCTCTCACGCAAAGACCTTTTTGAAGTAGTCATTCTCATAAATTTCTATCCACTCATGCAAAATGTCTAAAACCACATCAATATCTTTCATCTCATTTATCTGGCGAAGCATGGTTACAAATTTATTATTAGCTTCAACTAACGCGTATATAAGCCCTGCTTGATGTGCATCTACTTTTAAAAAATTATCCTCCTCTTTTTTATCATCCCTTTTTTGCGTTATCTTAAGCAAGATATTGCTTAAGATGTTGCTTAGGCTATCTAGAAAGCTAGTATCTCTTTTGCTGTTATTTACTAGGCAGATGAGAGCAAATTTATACTTTTCGTCATATTCACTAAATTCTATGACTTTGGCATTTTCAGCACCTATAAATTTTCTAAGGCCACTTTCCTCAAGTATAGTAGGCAGTGATTTTTGTAAATTTTCTATACCTGCATAAATTTCTAAAAATTTATCTTGCATGGTGCTTTTATCTATCTCGCCATTTGGGTTTTGGTTAGATTGATTTAAATAATCGCAATAATGCTCACTCTCACTAAAATATTTACCAAGCCCAAAACCTATAGCTCCAAGCGCCACGCCACC
>JAHADO010000065.1 GCA_018375265.1 Campylobacter concisus
AGTACCGAAAGTACCAAAGCCTATAAAGCTAATTGTATCGCCTTTTTCAAGAACCGCTTGGATTGTCTCCAAAGTAGCATCAACAACTTTTAGAGTATCTTTTTTTGAAAGACCAGCCTTGTCGGCAACCGCTTGAATAAATTCAGCTTTTTTCATGAACCATCCTTTTAAGAAGTTATGCGGCAATTCTACACTCTTTTAAAAAAAAATACAATACTTTTTCCCTAAATTTAGCTCTTTTTTTGCATTTTTTTAGTAAAAAAGACCAAAATTTGAACTTTTACTCACAAATTTCAAACGTAAGCTCGTTTTTTAGCCCTATCTTTTTCATATCTACAAGCTTTAAATTTTCAAAATTTAAACCCATTAGCTCATCTTTGTTTGTCACTTTAGCATTTGCGATCTGGCGCAAAACCTCACCTCTATAAGCTTTTGCATGGTGGCTTAGTATCTTTTTGTTTTTTAAAAAGCAAAATGTCGTAAATTCTTTCTTTATCACATAAAATTTCTCATAAAATTTAGCTCTAAGATCTAAAATTTCATCATTTTCTAAAAAGCTATCGACGGCCTTGCTAAAATTTTGCTCATAAAATTTACAAATATCAAAGCCAGCTAGCTTTTCGCCTTGCTTTAGTTTATACTCTGCTATCTCATCTTTTGCCAAAATAGGACCAAATAAATTTGAAAATATCAAAACATTATTATCTATATATTTTTGAGCCTCAACGCTTAGTCCGCGGTAGTTTAGGTGCTTATAGGCAACGCCGTCATATCTTAAGATAGCTTTTATACTGCCTTTTTTAGATAGACTTTCTCGCAGCTGTTTGCTATCTTCAAGCTCTTTTAGTCCAAAAAGCTTTTTTATCTCGTCTAAATTTGCGCTTTTTAAAAACTCATCATATTTATTTAAAATTTCAGCCCTTTTGCTAAAAAGCATGGGAAATATCAAATTTTTGCCATCAAATTTATCACTTGTGTTTAGAGAAATTTTGCTTTCGCTTGGTGAGAAGAGGATTTTTAACGCCATTTTCTTTCCTATTTTATATATGTAAATTTTGGCAGATTATACAATAAAACTTTTTTGCACTAAAAAAAATCAAATTTTCACCGATATATCACAAAGCGGAATTATTCTTGCTTAGAGTTAATAAAAATTTAGGGAAAAATTATGAGAATTACAAATCAACTACGTTTTAGTCAGACTTTGCACGACTATCAAAAAAATATGGTTGGCGTAAATAAAAGCTACCAGCAGCTCTCAAACGGACTTAAAATACAAGATCCATACGACGGCGCTGCGGTTTATAACGATGCTATGAGGCTTGATTATGAAGCGACCACTCTCACTCAAGTGGCTGATGCTACTGGTAAGTCAGTAAATTTTGCAAAAAACACAGACAATGCACTGAAAGAATTTGAAAAACAGCTTGAAAATTTTAAAACTAAAGTCGTTCAAGCAGCTAGCGACGTGCATAGCACAACCTCTCTTGAAGCTTTAGCAAACGACCTTCAGGGCATCAAAAACCACCTTGTAAATATCGCAAATACCTCTATAAATGGGCAGTTTTTATTCTCAGGTAGCGCCGTAGATACCAAGCCGATAGATGGCTCAGGCAAATATCAAGGCAACCGCGACCATATGAAAACTTCAGCCGGTGCGCAGGTTGAGCTACCTTACAATATCCCAGGATTTGATCTATTTTTAGGAAAAGATGGCGACTACAACAAAATTTTAACAACAAACGTGATGCTAGCTGATCAAACTAGAACTGACATCTCTTATGCGCCAAAATATCTTGATGAAAATAGCAAGATAAAAAATATGATCGGTCTAAACTACGCAAGTGACTCAGTTGTGGGCAGTGATGGCTCTTATAAAGGTACTATCGAGCCTGATTTTGACTTTTTGGATACTTCAAATGTAAATTTCCCTGACACATACTTTTTCATGCAGGGCAAAAAGCCAGACGGCACGACATTTACTAGTAAATTTAAGATGAGTGCGGACACGTCAATGGCTGGTTTGATGGAGAAGATCGGTATGGAATTTGGCAACACAAAGACGACAAAAGTTGTCGATGTGAGCATAAATAACGACGGACAATTTAATATAAAAGACCTTACAAAAGGCAATCAAACGATAGACTTTCACATGGTTGCAGCTACTTCTGTGGCGGCAAATCGTGGTGCGATAGCTCCAAACAATACTCTTGATACGATAAATTCGCTACAAAGCCTTGAAAATATGGCAAATGCTGTGCCAAAAACGGTTCATATAACTGAATTTACAAAGAGCAAATATCTTGATAAAGATGGAAATTTAACAAACGCATTTGACTATGACAAGGTTAGATTTGAGCGAAAGGATAATGAGCTAATCGCAAATTTACCTCAAGTAGCTAGAAGAACGGGCGAGTTTGCAACCGATCAGACAAAGCTAAGCGAGGTTTCTGGTACAAAAGAGAGTTACAATAGAAATTTATACCCAAAAGATGTTGATGCAAGAAAGAGAGAGCTTTACAATATAGATAATCAAGAGATAGGTCTTCAAGTAAAATCAATAACTGGCACAATGTATGACATCAAAGTAAAAATGGGCGAAGCAGGTGGCGTAAATACTCCGGTGCAGTTTCAGATAACTTCAACAACTGCTGCTGGCATGGTATCCCCAACTAGAAATTTGACCGTCTATAACTCAGATGAATTTGGCAGTTACAGAACCTATGCAAGCGACTTTACATATCGTCAGCTAATGGATATCGTAGCGATGGCTGCAAGCGATAATATCCCTGATCCTCAAAACGTAGAAAATGCAAATTTTGATACAGATATCGAAAAGGTAAGAAGAGATCAAAACTACAATGCCTATAAAGACGCTTTGTCAAAGACTAAAGGCGCAGTAGAGGTAAATTTGGATGATAAGGGTAGGATGGTGCTAACTGACAAGACAAAATCTGTCACAAATATAGAGCTAACCATGTATGATGCGAAAAATGGAGATATATTTGACGGAGATAGCACTGGCATGAACACAGCCGGCGCTGCAAGTCACCCTCAAGGCAAGGGCTCAGTATTTAGCTTTAACGAAAATAACGCTTTAACTATCGATGAGCCAAGCACAAGCGTCTTTCAAGACCTTGATGATATGATATTTGCCGTTAGAAACGGCTACTATAGAGCAGATGCTAACAATCACGATCCACGAAATACCGGCATGCAAGGCGCTTTAAAAAGGCTGGATCACTTGATAGATCACGCAAATAAAGAGCTTACAAAGATAGGCTCTCAAACAAAGCTTCTAACTGCGACAAATCAGCGTGCAGAGGTCATGAAAGTAAATGTGCTAACTGTTAAAAATGACGTCATAGACGCAGACTATGCAGAGTCATATCTTAAATTTACACAGCTTTCACTCTCATATCAAGCTACTCTACAAGCAAGCGCTAAGATAAATCAACTAAGCTTGCTAAACTACCTAAACTAAAATGATAAATCAGCAGGCCTAGCTTGCTGATTTTTTAAAAATTAAACTCAAGCGTGCTATAATAAGCCTTTTTAACAAAAGGATCTAAAATTTTAAGACATATATTATTTACTATTTTTGTTTGTTTTTTTATATATTTTGGCATCGCTACGGCTGCTCCGACTGCTGATTTTGTAGGCTCACTTGGACAAAGCCTTGGCGTTTTTAATATTAAATATTTTGGCCTTATAGCCTATGTTTATCCATTTTTACTTATCATTCTGGGCTATTTTGTATATAAAAATTTTAAGAAATTTGACTTTGATTTTGCCCAGTTTGTAGTTGGGATTTTTCTATTTTTTATCGCATTTTTGATGTTTCAAGCGCTAAGTTCTTCTGGGAAAAATAGCGGCGTGATAGGTGGCTTTATAGTCTCAGCGCTAAAAGAAGTCATCGGCGCTATCGGCACTGCGGTTGCTATACTTATGATATTTATCATCTCGCTTGGACTTGCTTTTAGAGAAAATTTTATTATCGTTTTAAGAAAGGCTTTCGTAGATAAAGAGCCAAATGGCTATGAAGAAAAAAGCAGAAGTGTAAAAGAGGTAAGGGCAAGGCAGATACCAAAGATAGAGCGCAAAAAGCCAAAAGCCGACGAGATAAAAGAAGAAGAGCTTATAGACGCTCAGGTGCTAAATGATGATGAGCCAAATTTAGATAGTGAACCAGAACCAGAGATGGAGCCGGCACAAGAGAGCAGACCTGCAACCATAGGCGGGGTTGAAATTTTAAACGAAGTGGCTGAAAACAAAAAACTTCTTGATCAGATAGAGCGCGGCAAGGTCGAAAAGCCAAAAGACTTTGTCTTGCCGCCACTTAAATTTCTAAACGACCCTCCAAAGCGCTCGCACAATATAAATGAGGCAGAAATTGACCAGCAAATTTCAAATTTACTCGATAAACTGCGTAAATTTAAGATAGATGGCGATGTGGTGCGAACTTATACTGGCCCTATCGTCACGACATTTGAGTTTCGCCCAGCCCCACACATCAAAGTGAGTAAAATTCTTACTTTACAAGATGATCTAGCGATGGCGCTAAAGGCTCAAACTATCCGTATCCAAGCGCCGATCCCTGGCAAAGACGTCGTTGGCATCGAGGTGCCAAATCAAAATTTAGAGACGATCTATCTAAAAGAAATTTTAGAGAGTGAAGTCTTTAAAAACGCGAGTAGTCCGCTAACCATGGCTCTTGGTAAAGATATTGTTGGTGCTCCTTTTGTGACTGACCTTAAAAAGCTCCCACATTTACTAATTGCAGGTACAACGGGATCAGGCAAGAGTGTGGGTATAAATGCGATGCTTTTAAGCCTGCTTTATAGAAATAGCCCACAAACTTTGCGCCTAATGATGATCGATCCAAAGATGCTTGAGTTTAGCATATATAACGACATCCCACATCTTTTGACGCCTGTTATCACAGAGGCTAAAAAGGCGATCACAGCGCTTTCAAACATGGTCGCTGAGATGGAGCGAAGATATAAGATAATGAGCCAAACTCGCACAAAAAATATAGAGAGCTACAACGAAAAGATGAAGAGCGAGGGCGGCGAGCAGTTCCCATATATAGTCGTGATCATCGATGAGCTAGCCGATCTTATGATGACTAGCGGCAAGGACGTGGAGCTTTATATAGGCCGTCTAGCGCAGATGGCAAGGGCTAGTGGCATACACTTGATAGTGGCGACCCAGCGTCCAAGTGTCGATGTCGTGACTGGCCTTATAAAGGCAAATTTACCAAGTAGGATAAGCTATAGAGTAGGGCAGAGGATCGATAGTAAGGTTATCCTTGATCAAATGGGAGCTGAAAGCTTGCTAGGACGAGGAGATATGCTATTTACGCCTCCTGGAAGCCCTGGTGTGATCAGGCTTCATGCGCCATTTGCGAGTGAAAAAGAGATCGAGACGATAGTAAATTTCTTAAAAGAGCAACAAGATGTGATCTATGACGAAAAATTTCTAGCAGAAGAGGGCTCTAGCGCAGGCTCGGCTGCTGGAGTATTAGGCGAAGATGAGCTTGATGAGCTATACGAAGAGGCAAAAGAGATCATCTTAAGCGAGCAAAAAACATCGATCAGCTACCTACAAAGACGCTTAAAAATAGGCTACAACAAAGCTGCAAATATAATCGAGCAAATGGAAAAAATGGGCGTTTTAAGTCCTGTAAACGCAAAGGGCCAAAGGGATATTTTAGTTTAAAAATGGCTTGGCTACTGAAAGGTATTCAAATTTATGAATAAATTTGAATACTGCGCTGCTTAGCAATGACTCTATAATATTGTTAGCTATAAAATATCTTTAAACTAGGCATCAAGCTGGAGCTAATAAATAAAAATCCTTGTGATTTTATCGAGCTTCCAAAATTTGACAATAAAAGATATTTTGATTACTCAATAGCCATTCAAAAACGCTTTATTAAAGCTATTTGTGAAAATACCGACCCAAGCTCTGATATATTTTTTTTCTTACTTCACGGCAGGCGTAAAAATGAAGTATTAAGCCTTAAATTTAGTGATATAAATTTTAAAACAAGAACTTATACTATCCCCTTTAAAATCAATAAGGCTAAAAGAGATATGATCTATAAGATGAGCGATGAGCTATATTCTAGGCTATATAAAAGGTATATAGTAGCCAAAGAGCAAAAACGTCTAAATGATTATGTATTTATCAATCCTATGACTGATGATAAATTTAAAGATTTACGTAAAAGCTGGGCTTCGCTTCTTAAAAGAAATAATCTTCCAAAGATAAGATTACATGATATTAGGTATTTAATAGGCACATACTCAATTAATTATCTTAAAATTCCTATTGAGCAAGTATCATTTACATTAGGGCATACAAATATAATTACTACTCAAAAATATATTACTGCAAACATCAAAAAATCTCAAGAAACTATCGAAATTTTACTAAATTCAATTTCAGATTAATTTAAGCGTTTTAAAAAGTGGCTCGGAGTGCCGATAAAATCGGTGTTTGGTTGCGGAGGACGGATTTGAACCGCCGACCTTCGGGTTATGAGCCCGACGAGCTACCACTGCTCTACTCCGCGATAAGAGTTGTTTGGGATTTTTAAAAGTGGATGGGGTAAGAGGATTCGAACCTCTGAATGACTGGACCAAAACCAGTTGCCTTACCGCTTGGCGATACCCCAATGTTTTTAAGAGTTGTAATTATATAGACTTTAATGCTATTTGTCAAGCTTTTTTAAAAAAATATGTAAATTTATTTTATTTTTCAAAGTAGCTTTTTGAAAATTTAAAAATAAATAAAATACTTTTATAGCATATAAAATTTAACTATAGCTTTTAAAACCCATGCGAAAATTTACATTGGTTTATCTAGTTTTATGCTAAAAGTTCTTTTGCGATCATGCTTATGCGTTTTGCTTCAGCGCTCGCTCCGATCTCATCTTTTGCCATTTTCATCACAGCGCCTAAATTTTTACCAACCTTTTCAATTATGCTTTTAATCTTCTCTTTTAGCTCATCATCACTTAGCTGAGCTGGCAGATATGCCTTGATTAGTTCGATCTCGCTCTGCTCTTTTTTGGCAAGATCATCTCTTGCTCCCTTTA
>JAHADO010000066.1 GCA_018375265.1 Campylobacter concisus
AGATGATGTTAAGGGTGGTAAATTTAATGAAGACGTTAAAGGTGGTACTACAAACGATAGCACTCCTACATTTAAAGGTACAGCTGAGGCTGGCTCAACTATCGTTCTTAAAAATGGCAATGACATTATTAACAAAGACATCATTGTAAAAGCTGATGCTGATGGTAACTGGGAATTTACTCCAAAATCTCCACTTGCTGAGGGTGAGTACAATGTAGTAGCTATCGCAACTGATAAAGCTGGTAATGTTAGCAATCCATCAAATGTTGCAACTGTAAATGTTGATATAAGCACTACACAGCCAGTTATAACTGAGATCATCGATGATGTTGCTGGTGGTGTTGTAGGTAATGTTAAAAATGCTCTTACAAATGACAACTTACCAACACTAAAAGGTACTGCTGAGGCATTCTCAACTGTTAAGATAATAGTAGATGATAAGATAGTATTTAAAGATGGCAAAGAAGTAACAGTTACAGCTGATAAAAACGGCAACTGGGAATATACATTTGAGGCAAATTTAAACTGGGGTGGCGAAGTACATGCTGCACTAGAAGATGGAGTACATACTCTTAAAGTTCAAACAACCGATAGAGCAGGCAATAGAAGTGCTGTATCAGAGTGGTCAAGTGTAGATGTTGATACAACTATCGGCGCTCCAACAGTTAAGATAACAACTGATATAAATAGTGACAAGAAGATAGATATAGCTGATGCTTCAGCTCTAAAAGATGGCAAGCTTAAATGGGTTATCGACATCCCAGAAAATACTGTAAAAGCAGGCGATAGGGTTCAAATTCTTGGAAGCGACGCTAAAACTTGGACAGATATCTTTAAAGTAACTGCGCAAGATATAGCTAAAGGCTTTATAGAAAGAGATGAATTTAGCATCGATATGCCAAAATCAAGAGGCTTCCAAACTCCATCTTATAGACTAGTCGATGATGCAGGTAATGTAAGTGAAGGTTCTATGGATGCAGTAAAAATAGTAGGTTTTGCTCCAAAAGCTCCAGTTATCAAAGCGGTTCTAGATAACGAGTATGGTTCAGATCTAATCGACCCAATTTACGGAACTACAGGCAATGTTTTAGTTGCTGATAAAGCCTTAACAAATGATAGTACCCCTGCATTTATGGGTGAAGCTGAAGTTGGTACGACCATCACTCTTAAAAAAGGCAATACTATAATCGCTGAAAATATCCCAGTGGGATCTAATGGTAAATGGTTTTATGAACCAGAGGAGAATTCTCCATGGGCTGATGGCAGTTATGAGATCACAGCAATTGCTAGAAATGTGTTTGGTAAAGTGAGCGAGCCTTCAAAACTAATCACTGTAACAGTTGATACTACAGAGCCTTATTTGACTATTGATGAGATCAATGATGATGTAAAAACTAGCGATATTGATTTTACAGGCAACGTTAAAGGTAAAGTTACAAACGATGCTACACCAACTCTAAAAGGTACAGCAGAGCCTGAGTCATTGATAGTTATAAAATCTGGCAACGAAGTATACGCTGAAGTTCATGCTGGTAAAAATGGTTCTTGGGAATATAAAATAACAACTCCACTTAGTGATGGACTACATATCTTCTCAGTTCAAGCACATGACAAAGCTGGAAATATCGGATCTGAAATCGTAGCTAATGTAACAGTTGATACTAAGATAGCAGATGCGAAAGTTGAGTTTATCGAAGATACAAACAATGACGGTAAATTTAGCTGGAAAGAAAATATAGAAAATCCTAATATTGGACGCATGGCTTGGAAAGCTCTTATACCAGATGATGGAAGCATAAAAGCTGGTGATACATTCAACTATAGATGGGGTGCAAGCGATAGTTGGCACAATCGTACTATAACTCAAGCAGATATCGATAGAGGCTATATCGGAGAGAAAGTACAAAATCAATACGAGCAAGGACAACCAAATGCAGGCAAACCTTTAGCGTTTGGCGCAAATGCTAATGGACGTGTATATGAAGCTGAAGCATACTTTAGCGATGCGGCTGGTAATAAAGGTGCTAAGGGTAGCGATAAAGTAGTATTTGACTTTAGTGATAATACAGATAATAAACATATTGCGACAACTAATGTTAAGATCACAAGCATCTATGATGATGTTAGAGGCGGTCACGTAGGCAACCTTATCACAAATGAGGCTGCGCAAGTTGCAGGCTTAACAAATGATAAGACACCAACTATAAGTGGAACAGCTGAGGCTAATGCAAGCGTAAAAGTATCTGTAGTTGATAGTAAGTCACATAGTGTTTGGGAGAAAACTATAACAGCTGAAAGTGATGGTAGCTGGAAGGTAACAACTGACAATATTGCCGACGGTAACTACTCTGTAACAGCAGTAGCTACAAATAAAGCTGGTGCGGTTTCAAATCCTTATACAGTATCAAATCTTGAGATAGATACAACTATTGCTCAACCGAACATTTGGATTAAAGAAGATGCAAATCAAGATAAAATCTATGATAAAGCAGATTATGAAAATCCAGCAAATGGCAACGGCGATATAACATTTGTTGTAGATATACCACAAGACCGTGTAACTATAAAAGCTGGGGATGTTTTCCATTATATGATCAATACTAATAATCCAAAATGGGGCAATATAAACGGTTATACCGAAGATATTACTATAACTGAAGCAGATATCAAGAGCGGTAGTATAAGTCGCGTGGTAACTCTTTGTGATGATGGTAAAGACTTTAATATGAGCCATAACGGTATGATAGTATCTATGAATGGATACTTTAAAGACCTAGCCGGTAATGCACTTTCTAATGATACAATGGTAAGGTTTGATCTAAAGAACACTTATGGTGGTAAAGTAAGAAGCACTAGAAGCTTGCCAGATGATATCTTAGACAATGATAGTGTTGATCTAAGCAATGCTGCTCATATAAATGAGCCAAAAGCTGAGCTAAATGTTCTAAATAACAATAAAATAGGCGTTAGCGCAAATGATCTTTTAGAAACACCAAAAGATCATATCATGAGTGAAGGTAAGTCAGAAGCTAAACCTTCTTATGCTACTGCAAGCTCACATGCTGGCGAAGAAAATATAGCTACAACTCATCCTATCCAAATCGAAGAGAAAGTAGAAAGCCACTTCTAATTTCTTATAAGCAGGGCAGACAAAGTCTGCCTTGCTTTGAATTTGTTTGCGGTTAAGGGAGTTTGTATGCAAAGTGAAAAGACAAAAGTTTTACTAGACGAGATAAATGAAACAATAGATTTTATATTTCGTACATGTAATAAAAATGGTGGCACGAAGAAGGCTTTGGAAGAAAAGAAGCTGAGTAGAGAAATTTTAAAAGATAAATTTAAGTCGATCTTTTCAAAATTTAGCCAAATAGATGAGGCTAGTTTTAAGAGTGCAATCCTCGCAAACGACGAGGCAAAAGAGCTAAACGATATAGCTATAGCACTTGATATAGACGAAGATGTAAGCTTGCTAGAGCTAGAGCGAGCGATAAATTTTGACCTAACTAGCGTCAAAGAAGAAATTTATAAATTTCAAAAAAATATCCGATAAAAAATGGTGTGAGAGGGGGTCTCACACCAAACTTTCAACTAATAATTAAACACTTCAGGATCAATAACCATCGCTCTATAAGCGACATCATCTCTTGATGCTGAGTCTACATCCATCTCAAATTTGACCTCATTTGTCTTTGGATCGATCTCGACTAAAACCATTTTGATAGTTTTATCTGGCTTGAGTAAATTTACGTTTGAGCTTGAGATAAAGTAGGTATTTTTATCTTTTTGCCACTCGACGTTGCTAGTGACTGCACTATAAAAGTCAAAGCCACGCTCCTTACCAAACTGCCAAGTCTGCTCAACCGTGCCCTTTTTCTCATCTATCTTGTACTCAACCGCACGGGAGTATTTATCCTCTTTAAAGGCTGGCTGCTCCATGCCTCTAGCATCGCCATTGTCAAAGACGCTTAGGTGTTTTATGTCGCCCTTGTTTTCGTATCTTGGCGTTAGCCATGCGGTGTGCTGTGTCCATGACCAGTCAAACTCGCCCTCGCATTTTGAGTTTTCACATTTTATCTTGTTGCCTTTTCTATCGACTGGAGTAAGCACTTTTGCTTTAAAGTCCTCGCTCCAGCCCTCTGGACTTGCTAGTATCCATTTTACTTTCTTGTCGCGTCCTATCTTTACGATGCCTTGGTGACGAAGCGAAAGGATGATACTATCATCGCTTTCATCATACGAGATAGAATTTACATGCGCCCAGTTTCTGCCTGTGCCAGTGGAGGTGACATCGCCAAATGGCTGATCGTCGCTTATCTTGATCTCTTTTGCGTCCATGTCTATGTTTAGGCAAACAGCCCTAGCATCAAGCGCTTTTATGAGGTTGCTGCGATATACGTTGTTGCCAAAAATTTCATTTAGATCCCACTCTTCTACCACCTTGCCGGTGTTATCGACCTCGATGATGTGGTCTCTTATGGTGTGAGAAATTTTGCCATTTTTGTGGTGGTAGTTGTATTTTGCTACCCTAAGAAGTGCGTGATCATCTTTTAGTGGCATCACCTCGTGGCTTAGATCGATGTAACCTCTAGGTAGTGGGCGGTTGTAAATTTCTTTTCCCATTAGATCATATCTAAGATATCTTTGTGCCATGCCAAAGCTGATATCGCCGTTTTTGAGCTGATGAAAGCCCATCATCATGCCCCCATCCATCACTCTTCTCTCGCTGCGGTCGTAAAATTTCTGATAGTCAAGATACCATCTGACCTCGCCCTTGGTATCTACGATGTAGTTTTCGGTAAAGTCATTCCAGCTAGCAGCTCCGCCATTTTTCCAATCAAGCGGTTTATAGACGCTTGTTATTGTGTTGTTTATGAGATAGAGCCTGTTTTTAAAGGCAGGATCGACCTTTTTGACGTGAGTTTTTTGCATGTGTGAGAACCTAAAATCACGGCTATATGTGACGATCGGTTGGGCGTAAATTTTATATGTTTCTACCTTTTTAGCTCCGTTAAATGTATAACTAAGCTCGACCTCGTTTAGATAGTCAGGATAAAGTCCCCAAATAGGCACGCCATCATGCGTGAGCAAGGCATGCTCTGAGACGTTGTAGTCAATATCTATACCGCCATCTGGCTTGCCCTTTACTTTGACGTGGATATCTTTGATGTCCTTGCCAGCTCTATCGATGATAGCAGTTAGTGGCGATACGTCGTAGGGGTTTATAAAGACTGAGCCAAGCTCTCCTTGAACCTTTACTTGATGAGCCAATACTCCAGCGTTTAGTGGAGCACTAAAGCCAAAACCACTCACCAAAACAGCCGCAAGGGCAACTGAACCTAAGAAATTCTTGCTCATTTTCGCTCCTTTAATAAAATTTAATGATATCTTACTACCCAAATTTCACGCAAAACTAACGCTTATATAAAAAGATGCTTAAGTAAATTTATAAAGAAGTGGTTTTAAAGGGTGAAAATAAAAAGAAGAATTTAGGAGCAAATGCCCCTAAATTTTAGTTATTTGCGTCAAATTTCTTGAGAGAAAAAAGAACAAATTTGTAGCTAATAAATAGCGTTACTGGCCAAAGTATCAAAAAAATTCCTGCTTCTAACATCTTTTATCCTTAGTATGCGTGATGATCGTTTTTGATCTCATCTTGCGTGATCTTCTTGCTATCTATCGCTCTCCAGACAATGAAGATATAGGCAAGTACTACTGGCACTAGCAAGCTAACATAGGCCATAACGCCAAGTGTGTAGTGGCTAGAGCTTGCATTTTTGATAGTTAGCGAGCTAGAGAGGTCGCTAAATGACGGATAAAATGCTGTGCCATTTAGTCCTGTTATCAAAAATAGCGCGGTCACAGCAAGCGTTATGCCAACGCCGTAAGCAAAAATTCCACGTATGCTTTTTGTAAATGCTCCTTGGAAAATTCCAACAAGCACCAAAAGAACGCCAACAAGTAGTAGCACGCCAGCGACAGGCATCTCGATCAAATTTATAGCGTATTTGTAAGCAACAAGGCTGACTACGCCGTTTGCGTCGTATGCAAAGCCATCTTTTGTAAGTATCCAAGCAAGAAAGCCTAGGAAAAATGGCAAGAATAGCACGGTGTTGATAAGTAGCTGTTTTCTAGCGTTTTGTATAAATTCGCCATCAGCGATGTTGTTTATAAGATATAAGCAGCCACCTACGCGAGATAAGAAAAACATAGCTATACCAAGTAAGTATAAGTAAGGATTTGCCAATGCTTCAAGACCGCGAAACGGAGTCTTCCACTCGACAAAGTTGTGCTCATTTAGTATAAAGTCGCTGCCACTAAAAAATGTACTAACTGCCATGCCAATAAGGATAACGCCAAGTGAGCCATTTATGAAAAGGAAAATTTCATAAGTTCTAGCGCCTAAGAAGTTATCAGGCTTTTTGCGGTACTCGTAGCTTACAGCTTGGATGATAAAGCAAAATAAAATAGCCAGCCAAACCCAGTAAGCGCCACCAAAACTAGTAGCGTAAAATAGTGGGAACGCCGCAAAGCACGCACCACCAAACATAACAAGCGTCGTAAATGTAAGCTCCCATTTTCTACCGATAGAATTTATGAGCATATCTTTTTTAAGCTCGTCCTTGCCAAGGCTAAAGATGAGCGACTGACCGCCTTGAACAAACATCATAAATACCAAAAGTCCGCCAAGAAGGCTAACTATAAACCACCAATAAATTTGTAAATTTTCTAAGCTTAAACTATGCATGATCGTTAAATCCTATCTTTATTTGCTTAAGCATGATCTTGATCTCGGCTATCAGCAAGACCGTAAATAAAACAGCAAATAATATAAATGAAATTTTGACATTTGAGTCAGATAAATTTGTAGCTCCGACGCCAACGGTCATGAGATCTTGTATCGCCCATGGCTGACGGCCGACCTCTGCTACTATCCAGCCAGCCTCAGCTGCGATGTAGCCAAGTGGTATGGTAAAGAGGCAGACCCACAAAAATGCTCTTATGTTTTCAAATTTATATTTTCTTGAAAGATTTAGATAGAGCGTAATAGCAAAAAGAGCT
>JAHADO010000067.1 GCA_018375265.1 Campylobacter concisus
TGTTCATACAGCTCCAGGTCACGGCGAAGACGACTACTACGTATGTTTGAAGTATGGTTTTAGTGAAATTTTGATGCCGGTTGATGATGGTGGCTGCTACGATGAGAGCATAAAACATCACGGACTATTTAGAAGCGACGTGGTAGACGAGTTTGTCGGTATGCATATCTTTAAAGCAAATGAGAAAATTTTAGAGCTACTTGGCAAAAGCTTGCTTAGCGTCTCTAAATTTAGACACTCTTATCCATTTTGCTGGAGAACGCATAAGCCTGTCATTTATAGAGCGACAAAGCAGTGGTTTATAGCTATGGACGAGGCTAAACTAGGTGGCAAAACGCTTAGACAAACAGCGCTAAAAGAGCTTGAAAAGGTTAAATTCTACCCAAGCGTGGGCATAAAAAGAATAGGCTCGATGATAGAAAATCGCCCAGACTGGTGTATCTCTCGTCAGCGTGACTGGGGTGTGCCGATCGCGTTTTTCATGGACAAAGCGACAAAAGAAGTTATATTTGATAGTGAAATTTTAGACCACATCGCAGGCATTTTCAAAGAAAAAGGCGCTGATGCATGGTGGGCGCTAAGCATAGACGAGCTTTTACCAAAGGGCTCAAAATACAAAGCTGAAAATTTAGAAAAGGTGATGGATATCCTTGACGTTTGGTTTGATAGCGGCTCGACGTGGCACGCGGTCTTACAAAGCGACAACTACGACGCTGGCAAATACCCTGCAAGCATGTATCTAGAGGGCTCAGATCAGCACAGGGGCTGGTTTCAAAGCTCGCTTCTAGTAAGCACAGCTATAAATTCTCACGCACCTTACGAGAGCATACTAACTCACGGCTTTACAGTCGATGCCAAAGGTGAGAAGATGAGCAAGAGCAAGGGCAACGTCATCGCTCCACAAGACGTGGCTAAGACCCACGGCGTGGAAATTTTACGCCTTTGGGTTGGCATGAGTGATTACTCAAGCGACCTAAAAATAAGCGAAGATATATTAAAGCAAATAAGCGAGCAATACCGCAAAATCCGCAACACGATCCGCTTTTTACTAGCAAATGTAAATGATCTTGAGAGCTTAAATACAGAGTTTAACATCCTTGATAAGTGGATACTAGCACGCGCTAAAAAGGTCTTTGATGAGGCGAGCGCTTGCTTTAGAAACTACGACTTTTCAAAGGGCTTTAACATCCTTTTAAATTTCCTATCAGCCGATCTTAGCGGCGTATATCTTGACGTTTGTAAAGATAGGCTCTACTGCGACGCAAAAGACGCCCCAAGAAGAAGATCAGCTCAAAGCGCGATGGCGATCATCACAAAGGCACTTTTGCCACTCATCGCTCCAACGCTTACTTACACCGTCGATGAGGTGATGGACTACGCTCCAAAGATCATCAAAGGTGAGGCAAAAGATGCGTTTGACCTAGTCTATGAGCCAATCAAGTTTGACCTTAGCTTTGAAGATGAGCTGCTTTTTGCCAGCAGGGAGAAATTTAACGAGATCGTGGACGTTCTTAAAAAAGAGAAAAAGATAAAATCAACTCTAGAGCTAAGCCTAGAGACCACAAGTCATAGTATCACAAGCTACGACGAGCGCGAAGTGGCTGATCTTTATATGGTAAGCTCGGTTAGACCTTACGACGATAGTGAGCCACTAGCTGAGTTTGAGCTAGAGGGTGATAAATTTAAGATCATAGCAAGCAACCTTCACAAATGCCCAAGATGCTGGAAATTTAACGCTAGCAAAGAAGACGCGCTATGCCCAAGATGTGAAGAGGTCATAAGTGCTAAGTGAGCCAGTAAGCGCAACTATCATAGTTGCAACGATCGCTGCGGTGGTCGTTGTTAGCTTGTTTGGCATATTTTTGGTTAATAAATTTAAAGGATAAAAATAGTGGTAACTTTAAAAGAAGCTTTGAAATTTTCAGCTGAAGAGATAAAAAATTTAAGAGCCGAGCTTGAGGCAAAGATCATAAAAGAAAAAGAGCTTGGCGCTTATGTCGAGCAGCTAGCAAATTTAGAGATCGCAAAACTAGGCGAGGGCGTGCCTATCGCTATAAAAGACAACATCCAAGTAAAAGGCTGGAGCGTCACGTGCGCTTCTAAAATTTTACAAGGCTACGTAGCACCATATAACGCAACCGTTATCGAGAAGCTACTTAGTAAAAATTTAGCTCCATTTGGCCGCACAAATATGGACGAATTTGCGATGGGAAGCACGACTGAGAGCTCATTTTACGGCAAAACACTAAACCCACTAAATCACGCTCACGTCCCAGGTGGCAGTAGCGGTGGCTCAGCAGCAGCAGTCGCAGCTGGCCTTGCAGTAGCCGCACTTGGTAGCGACACTGGTGGCTCGATCCGCCAGCCAGCGGCATTTTGTGGATGCGTAGGACTTAAGCCAACTTATGGCAGAGTGAGCAGATACGGCCTTGGCGCCTACTCAAGCAGTCTTGATCAGATAGGTCCGATCGCTCAAAACGTAGAAGATGCAGCCATTTTATATGACGCGATCGCTGGACACGATCCAAAAGATAGCACGAGCGCAGATGTGCCGTTTGTGAGCGTGAGCGACAAGATAGACGGCAACAAAAAACTAAAAATTTGTGTCATCAAAAACTACGTCGAAAACGCAAGCGAGCAGACAAAAGCTGCTTTAAATTTAGCCATAGAAAAGCTAAAATCACACGGTCACAGCGTAACTTACACAAATTTTGAAGACTCAAAATATGACGTCGCTGCCTACTACATCATCGCAACCGCAGAGGCAAGTGCAAATTTAAGCCGCTACGATGGCGTGAGATACGGCAGACGCGCGGATGCTAAAAATTTAAAAGAGCTATATGTAAATTCACGCTCAGAAGGCTTTGGCGAAGAGGTAAAAAGAAGAATTTTGCTTGGTACATTTGTCCTAAGTAGCGGATACTACGACGCTTACTACATCAAAGCGCAAAAAGCAAGAGCGCATATAAAAGCTCAGTATGAGAAAATTTTAGAAGAAAACGATCTCATCTTCATGCCAGTTGCCCCAAGCACAGCTTATAAATTTGGAGCACACAGCGATCCGCTTCAAGCCTACCTAAGCGACATTTACACGATCAGCGTAAATTTAGCAGGCCTACCAGCTATCTCTGTGCCAGTTGGCAAAGATGATCAAAATTTAAACGTGAGCGCCCAGCTCATCGCAAAAGCGTGGGACGAACAGACCTTGATAAATGGTGCTAAGAGCCTAGAAAATTTAATAAAAGGATAAAAATATGAAGATAGTAAAGAGAGCTTTAACATTTGAGGATGTGCTTCTTGTGCCGCAATACTCTGAAATTTTGCCAAAGCAAGTTGATGTAAAAACCAGGATCAGCAAAAACGTCACGCTAAATATCCCGATCGTCTCTGCTGCGATGGATACGGTGACTGAGCATAGAACTGCTATTATGATGGCAAGGCTCGGTGGTATCGGTGTCATCCACAAAAATATGGACGTCGAAAGCCAAGCAAAAGAGGTCAAACGCGTCAAAAAAAGCGAAAGTGGCGTCATCATCGATCCTATCTTTATAAATCCAGAAGCGACCGTGGCTGAAGCTCTAAGCCTTATGTCAGATCTTCATATTTCAGGCGTTCCAGTCATCGACAAAGATCGCAAACTAATAGGAATTTTAACAAACCGCGATTTGAGATTTGAGACAAATATGAGCACTTTGGTAAAAGACCGCATGACAAAAGCACCACTTATCACTGCGCCAAAGGGCTGCACGCTTGATGATGCGGAGAAAATTTTCTCTCAAAATAGAGTTGAGAAGCTACCTATCGTCGATAAAGATGGCAGACTTGACGGACTTATCACCATAAAAGATCTAAAAAAACGCAAAGAGTATCCAAATGCAAACAAAGATAGCTACGGCAGACTTCGCGTGGCTGCGGCTATTGGCGTGGGTCAGATAGACCGCGCTAAAGCGCTAGTCGATGCTGGCGTAGATGTCATCGTCATCGACTCAGCTCACGGCCACTCAAAGGGCATCATCGACACTTTAAAAGAGGTAAAAGCAAATTTTAATGTTGATGTCGTAGCTGGCAATATCGCAAATCCAGCAGCCGTAAAAGACCTAGCAGAAGCAGGAGCAGACGGCATAAAAGTGGGCATCGGGCCAGGTTCTATTTGTACTACAAGGATCGTTGCTGGCGTTGGCGTGCCTCAAATTTCAGCGATTGATGACTGCGCAAGCGAAGCAACGAAATATGGCATCCCAGTTATCGCTGACGGCGGTCTAAAATACTCAGGCGACGTGGCAAAAGCCCTTGCAGCAGGTGCAGCTTGCGTTATGGCTGGTAGCTTGCTAGCAGGTTGCGAGGAGAGCCCAGGCGAGCTTATAACATTCCAAGGTCGCCAGTACAAAGTATATCGCGGCATGGGCTCAATAGGCGCTATGACAAAAGGCAGCTCTGACCGCTACTTCCAAGAGGGCACCGCTCAAGACAAGCTTGTGCCTGAAGGCATCGAAGGCCGTGTGCCATTTGCTGGCAGTATAAAAGATGTGATACATCAGTTAATAGGCGGCCTAAGAAGCGCTATGGGCTATGTTGGCGCAAAAGATATCCCAACTCTTCAAGAAAGAGCCGAATTTGTCGAGATAACAAGCGCTGGACTAAAAGAGAGCCACGTCCACGACGTAGTTATCACTCACGAGGCACCAAACTACAAAGTTAATTAGTGTTAGACCTGCAAACTAGAACTATAAAATTTAACGAGCCACTCTATCTTGAGAGTGGCCGTATGCTATCAAATTTCAAGCTTATTTATGAGACTTACGGCACGCTAAATGCTGATAAAAGCAACGTTATCGTGATTTGTCACGCCCTAACTGGCTCGCACCACGCTGCTGGCACATACGCAGGCGATGAGAAAGCTGGCTGGTGGGACGGGCTAATAGGCAGCAAAAAGGCGGTCGATACGGATAAATTTTACGTTATTTGCGTAAATATCCTAGGCTCGTGCTTTGGCTCGACCTCGCCGCTAAGCGTGGATAGAAGTAGCGGCAAAGAGTATAGGCTAAATTTCCCAGTCCTTGCCATAAGCGACGTGGTAAAGGCGCAGATGAGGCTATTTAGCGAACTTGGCATTACAGGGGCAAGAGCCGTGATAGGCGGCAGTCTTGGCGGTATGCAGGCACTTTGCTATGCTATCGAGTTTCCAGAATTTGCGCAAGATATCATAATGCTTGCAAGCACCTATCAGACTAAGCCTTGGGCGATAGCGTTTAATAAAATCGCCATCGAAGCCATTTTAAACGATGAAAATTTCAAAAACGGCGAATACGACGCAGAATTTATAAGAAAAAATGGGCTAAAAGGTATGGCTTACGGCAGGATGGCAGGGCACATCAGCTTCTTAAGCCCTGATAGCATGGATAAGAAATTTGGACGCAACTACGTCGAAACCGACGGCCTTTACGATCTTTTTGGACATTTTCAGGTCGATCGCTATATGGAGTATAACGGCTACAATTTCCCAAAGAGGTTTGACCCACTAAGCTACCTATACATCGTAAAGATGATGAATATCTTTGACTGCACAAGGCACTACGATAGCCTAAAAGACGCCCTTGCGCCGATCAAAGCAAATCTGCATTTAGTCGCTTTCAAAGGTGATCTGCTCTTTCCGCCAAGCTGCATGAGAGAAATTTATGACGCACTTTGCGAGATGGGCAGAGGCGCAAAGACAAATTTTATAGAGATAGATAGCAACTACGGCCACGACGCCTTTTTGGTCGAGATAGAAAAATTTGATGGATATATAAAAAATATATTAAAAGGATAGAAAATGGAGCAAAAAGAGCAAAGTTTTGAAGAGAAATTAGCCCTTGCTGATAAAATTTTAAACGATCTAAATAAAGATGATGTGAGCTTAGAAAACAGCATAAAGCTGCACGAGCAGGGCAAAAAGCTCTTAAACGAGGCAAGAGAAATTTTAGAAAACGCAAAACTTAGCATAAAGCAGGTGGATGATGAGTAAAATTTGCGCCCTTCAGCTACCAACGCAGCCTTTAAGCGAGGCGAGGCTTGATTATTACCTTAAAATTTGCGCCGACGAAAACGCAAGGCTGGTTGTCCTTGGCGAATACGTGCTAAATAGCTTCTTTAAAGAGCTTGCTAGCATGCCAAAAAGCCTCATAAAAGAGCAGAGCGAGCGCAAAAAAGAGGCGCTATTTGCGATGGCAAAAAAGTATGATCTAAACATCATCGCACCTATCATAAATTTAAAAGGCAAAGAAATTTTTAAAAGCCTAGCTAAATTTAGCTCAACGCAAGTAAAGCTATACGATCAGCAGATCCTCATGCCTTACGCACACTGGAACGAGGCGAAATTTTTTAGCAACGCAAGCGAAGAGCTAAATTTACCCATCTTTTCATACGATAAATTTAAGGTTGGCGTCATGTTTGGCTTCGAGGCGCACTTTGACGTGTGTTGGGCTTATATGAGCGCTAAAAAGGTTGATATCGTGCTTGTGCCAACGGCTTGCACGTTTTTTTCTCAGGCGCGCTGGGAGGAGCTTTTAAAGGTTAGAGCCTTTACAAACAACCTCTACGTGCTTCGTGTAAATCGCGTAGGGAGCCACAAGAGCGAAGACGAGCAGTGGAGTTTTTACGGCGACTCGATGCTCATTAGCCCATTTGGCGAGGTGAAAAACAGGCTTGGCAAAAATGAAGAGATGATGATCGATGAGCTTAGCAAAAAGGAGCTTAGCGAGGCTAGAAACACTTGGGGCTTTATGCAGATAGAGGCTAAATTTAAAAGATGAAGCGCTGCGCCTGGGCTGAAAAGAGCGAGTTTAGCAAGAGCTATCACGACCGTGAGTGGGGCAGGGCGGTCAAAGATGATAAGAAATTCTTTGAAATGCTCATTTTAGAGGGCTTTCAAGCAGGTCTTAGCTGGGACTATGTGCTAAGGAAAAGAGCTGGGCTTGCTCAAATTTTAGACGGCTTTGATGCAAAAAAGATCGCAGATTATGATGAAAAGAAGCTTCAAAGTCTTCTAAGTGACGACAGGGCGATCAAAAAC
>JAHADO010000068.1 GCA_018375265.1 Campylobacter concisus
GACTTAAGCTATCAAGCAGTTCTTCTTTTTTGCAAAGCACAAGGGCATATACGAAATTTTGTAGCTTCTTTATCTCGTCTAAATTTTCATAAAAAATGGCGTTTTCAACCTTTAGCGTGCTATCTTTTGGCAGACAAAATTTAAGCTCGCTCTCGCTGAAATTTCTCCTTAGAAATATACTTTCAGTCAAAAAAAGCTCCTCGTCTTCTTCAGCTATCACCGCTCTAAAACTGCTACCAAAGCCAACTGGCTTAAAGTCTTTGTCGATAAAAACTGGGTCAAAGTGCGATGAAATTCTGCTTTCTGTCACTTTAAAGCCGATATTGTTTTTCTTAAGATAGCCAAGAAGTCCGCAAAACATCCCAGCAAAAACCCGTGGGATGGATAAATTTTGATAGTATTTGTCGTCGTAAATGAGCGTTGTAAAAAAGATCGAGCTTGGATTTAGCACGCTTATGTTTGTGTCAGTCCAGGCTGTCTCGTAAAGTAGTGAGAGTCTTTGAAGTATCCTTGTATCGTCGCTAAAAAATGTGTCAAACAAATTTGCATGAAAAATTTTGTAAAAAAGCTCGGTTAAATTTTCAGGTATGACGTGGGCGTTTTTTTCAAGGTGCGACTTCTCTAAAAGCGCTTTTATGAAGGGATTGACCGCGCAAAATTTGATATTTTTGTGGATCGCCTCAAAGCGCATGAGCTTGATGATAGCCGTTTGCAGGCTTGCCACCTTGATAAAGGCTATCTCATCGTCGCTTGGCGTGATCTCTTCTTCGCTAATGATAGCATAGGCACCTTGCTTTATCGCAGGTACGATCTGATCGCTTTGCGTGGCGATGAGAGCGTAGCCTCGTTTTATATTTTTAGCCTCAAACGCGAAGCTAGTCACGCTTGAGATACTTGGGTTGTTTAAAATTTGCCCATTTATTATGTGGGTTAAATTTTCTATCGTCATTTAGCCAACGATCGCGCCGTTTTTGACCTTGCCCTGCGTGCCAAGAAGCGTTAGCGAGCCGTCTGATGCGCTTAGGATCATGCCTTGTGAGACATATTTTTTCATCATCGTTCGCTCTTTTAAATTTGCTAAAACGCAAACTTGCTTGCCCACAAGCGAGCTAGGCTCATAGTATTTGGCGATGCCAGATAAAATTTGACGTGGCTGCTCCTCGCCAAGATCTATCTTAAATTTAAGCAGTTTATCACTGCCATCGACCCTTTCGCACTCGAGTACTTCGCCTACTTTTATCACAATTTTGGCAAAGTCATCGATGCTAATGATCTCCTCTTTTTTCTCCTCTTTTGGCTCAATCTTTGCCTCTACTTTTGACTCTTCTTTTAGTCCTCTTGCCTCGCCCATTAGTTCTTTTTCTATCCTTGGGAAGAGTGGCTCAGTAGCTTTTGCTACAAAATTTGAAATTTCATTTTTCAATACAAGGCTCTCATAAGAAGCCGTATCTATGCTAAAGCCAAGCGTATCAGCTATCTTAGCGCAAGTTTTTGGCATAGCTGGGCTAAGCAGTATCGCTACTTTTGCAAGTAAATTTGCACAAAGTGCCACAAGTGCGTTTGCCTCGTCGCTTTTGCCAGCTTTTACAAGCGACCATGGCTCATACTTCGCAACGGCTGCGTTTGCAAGCGTTACGACCTTCCAAAGATCCTCTAAATAGCGGTTTGTCGCTAAATTTTCTAAATTTTTTATCGCCTCATCAAGATAGTCCTTCGCCTCATCAAGCTCGGCTTTATGAAATTTGATCACATCTTTTGAGTCGATCTTGTAGTCGCTATACTTTGCGCTCATGCCAACAATTCGGCTTAACAGGTTGCCAAGTCCGTTGCCAAGCTCTGAGTTTATGCGCTCGATCAAGGCTTTTTGGCTGTAGTCGCCATCTTGTCCAAAGGGCACTTCTCTAAGCAAAAAGTATCTGAAATTTTCAAGTCCATAAGCGTTTGCAACCTCTCTTGGGTTTATGACGTTGCCCTTGCTTTTGCTCATCTTTTCGCCATCTATCGTCCACCAGCCGTGCGCTGCGACGTGTTTTGGCAGTGGCAAGCCAAGGCTCATCAAAAATGCCGGCCAATAAACTGCGTGAAAACGTAAAATGTCCTTGCCGACGATGTGTGTCGTGTGCGGCCAAAAGTCCATTCTAGCGTTATCTCTTGAGTATCCTAGCGTTGTTAGGTAGTTTATGAGCGCGTCAAGCCAGACGTACATAACGTGCTTGTCGTCGTTTGCGCTCTTTGGTAGTTTTATACCCCAGTCAAAGCTCGTTCTTGTCACAGAGAGGTCTTTTAGTCCGCCTTTTACAAAGCTTACGACCTCGTTTTTCTTGCCCTTTGGGATGACGCAAAGCTCGTCGTTTTCATACCATTTTAAAAGCGCGTCTTCATATTTTGAAAGCTTGAAAAAGTAGCTCTCTTCTTTAACTAAAGATGTCACGCGGCCGCAGTCTGGACAGCGGTTGTCCTCGAGTAGGTCTCTTTGGTTGAAAAATGTCTCGCAGCTAACGCAGTAAAAGCCCTCGTACTCGCCCTTGTAGATATCGCCGTTTGCTTGCATCTTTTCAAAGACATTTTGCACGGTTTGCTTGTGCTCTTCGTCGGTTGTTCTTATGAAGTGGTCGTAGCTTATCTCAAATTCATCCCAAAGTGATCTAAATTTCGCACTGATCTCGTCTGCATACTCTTTTGGCGTCTTGCCTCTCGCGCGAGCTGCTTGCTCGATCTTTTGACCATGCTCATCTGTGCCGGTCATGAAGTAGGTCTCTTTGCCTTGCAAGCGGTTAAATCTAGCTAGCGTATCAGCGATGATAGTCGTGTAGGCGTGGCCGATGTGTGGCACGTCATTTACGTAATAAATCGGAGTGGTTATATAAGCTTTTTCTTTCATATTTTTCCTTTAAATTTAAAAATCAAATCCGCCGTCACTGCCGGTGTTGCCTTTTGACATCGAGTTGTAGCAGCTATTTACATACTCTATCCTAGTCTCGCAGTCAAAAAATGCCTCGCAGTTAAAACAGCTTTTGCGCCCTTTTTGCTCTTGACACTCTTGCATAACTTTTGCCTTTTGCTTTAGGGCTAGCTCAAATGCGTCAAGTGGCTCGTTTGCTTGTGTTTCTTGCATTATTTTTGCTCGTAAAATTTATGCAAAAGAGAAATTTCATCACGCGAACCAAAGAAGCATGGCGTAGTTTGGTGAATTTTTTCTATTTTTATATCAAAAAGTGTTTGATTTTTGCCATCTGTCGTTGCGCCCTTTGCGTTTTCATATATAAAAGCAAATGGCAACACCTCAAAGACAACCCTTAGCTTGCCATTTGGATGATCGCTCGTTGCTGGGTAGCTAAAAAGACCGCCACCTTTTAGTAAAATTTGATGCAAGTCGCTCACCATCGCACCTGAGTATCTTAGCCTGTAGCCATCGTTAAATAGCTCGTTTATGAAGTTTCTATGAGTTTGGCTCCAGCCTTTTTGCGTAGCTCCCGTGGCGTTTAGCTTGCCTTTTTCTTTTAGCTCAAGCTCTTTTACAAATTTAAACTCGCCATCTTTGCCAAGCCTATAAAATTTAGGCAAAGCACCTTTTTTCTCGGCAACTACTAGCTCAAGCCTTGGACCATAGATGCTGTAAGCTGCAGCTATTAAATTTTCTGGTTTTACCTCATCTTCGTAGATACCAAAGATCGAGCCAACAGCAAAATTTACATCAACTAAGCTTGAGCCATCGAGTGGATCGTAAGCGATGATAAATTTAGCATTTTTATTTATCTCAAGCTCGTCATCTTTCTCTTCGCTAATTAGCGCTTTTACACATGAAAGCTGCTTAAATTTAGCCGTGATGATCTCGTCGCTTTTAACATCAAGCTTTAGCTGGGTGTCGCCAGTTGCGTTTTCGTGAGTTGTGTAGCCAAGATCGGCGTATTTTATGACCTCGCTTATCTCTTTTGCGATATCTTTAATGGTGTTAAAAATTTGGTTTAGTTCTTGCATTATACAGCCTTTGCATTTTTTATTATCCACGCACAAATAGCGTCTATATCGTCTAAATTTAGATTTGTTATCTCGTAAGGGATCTGCTTTTTATAAGTGGCGATCGCGTCTGAAAAGCTAAGATAAGCTTCATCGATCTCACCTCTAAAGACGCTTAGTCTTGGCAGTGGCAGTGTCTTTAGCCCCTCAACTAAGAGCATGTCAAACTCGCCGATCATCCTTATGACCTCGTCTATGCCTTGCGAGCTTTGTGAAAAGTAAGTCGTTCTAGTCGGACTCATCACGACTACGTCAGCTCCTGCCTGAGAAAATTTAAAGCTATCCTTGCCTTCAACGTCAAATTTGGCCTTGTCGCCTGGGTCGTGTTTGACCACAACGACCTTTAGCCCATCATCTATAAATTTTTTTGCGACTTTTAAGATAAGCGTCGTTTTTCCGCTATTTGAGGGGCCAGAAAAAGCAATGGCAAGTCTTTTCATAAGAGCCTTTTTCGTTAAAATTTCTTGCGATTATAGCTCATATTGGCTTTAAAATTTATGAGTGAAATTTAAAAAATAAAATGCTAAAATGCGAGAAAATTTAATATTTTAAGAGTTTTTTATGAGAAAATTTACACTATTTTTTATATTTATTTTGATGATATTTGGTTGTGCTGATCAAAAAGTGATCGTGCATGAGCCATTAAAAAATGAGCTTTTAGCCTACACAAGCAAGAGTGAGATCATCGATGGCACCGATAGAACGCTTATAATTGCAACCTATCTAAATCCTATATATAACTCAAATTTAGACGAGAGCAAAGAGCACTTTTTGGTAGCTATAAACCCAAAAGAGCATGCGCAAAATTTGAGCAATATAAAGGTAAATGGCGACTCGAATGCCACAAGCGCAAGGCTGCTTGATGAAAGTGACGAGATGCTTAAATTTGCTGGATTTTCTATGCCTTGGGCGGTCTATTACGAAGTGACCGCACCAAGTAAGCAAAGTGATGATCTCGCGCTTAGTTTCGAAATTTATCAGTCAAAGCCGGTTTTGTTAAATTTTCGAAAAGTTGCGAAATCTTTATACTGGAACCAGTAAGCGCCCTATAGATCACGTAGTTTGCAAGCACCTTCTTGCCGTAGTTTCTAGTCTCAGCAACAGGAACTAGCTCGATCGATAAAAACGGCTCAAATTTACCTTCTTTAAACATATCATCTCTTGTTATGACTTTTTTGGTAAAGCCGATACCGCCGTTATACGCGTAGGCTGTAAAGAGCGGATGATAGAGAAATTTATCAAGGTAGTTTAGGTGGTGATTTGCAAATTTAAAGGCGACATCAGTTTTAAAAAGATCGTCTTGGTCAAAATTTGGGATTTTTAGCTCTTTTTTGCCGATCGCATTTGCAAGAAATGGCATAAACTGCATCATGCCAAGGGCGTAAGAGGTAGAAACGACGCTTGGGATAAAGAGGCTCTCTTGCCTTGCTAGTGCGTAGATCATCGACTTTCGCTCAGTGCTGATGCCCTCAAGCTCTGGTGAGCTTGGCATCAAAAAGTACTGCTTCTCCCAGCCATGCGCCTTTTGCATGAAGTATGCGTATGCGCCGATGCTCTCGTTTGTGTAAAATTTCATCGCAAATTCGCTTGCCTGCGTGGCGTTCATATCCTTTGCAAGGGCTACGGTTTTGTTCCATAAAAATGGATCGCTTACATCAAAATTTTCGATATTTTGCTTGCTAGGTCTTGGCACGATCACCTCAAGTGGCTCGCCACCTATCATATCTCTAGCATAAAGCGAGTAGATATTTGCGTCCTTGCTAGCGCTTAGCTCCTTTAAAAAGGCCTCATTTTTGCTTATTTGATACTGCCAAAATGTCGCATTATCCCTTTGCCAAGCCCTCTCAAATGTACTTTTGGCTCTTGCAAAAAGACTAAAGGCGATATCGTCTTGACCTAGTAAGATGGCGTTTAGACCAAGTGTAAATGCGTCGCTCTTCTCAGTGACAGCTGGGTTTATATTTAGTAAATTTCTTCTAAAGCTTTCATATTTTTTATTAAATACGACGTCATTTAGTAAATTTGTAAAGCCCTTTTGCGAGTAGAGTTTGTTCATAAAATTTGCTTCAAAATTTACGCTAAAAAGAGCACTTTTACTTTGCGGACTTGAAGCGTTAAAAAGCTCTAAAAAGCTCTTTGCATCGTTTGCATTTGCAAAGCTAAGAGCCGGGTTTGGCTCGTTTAAAGTGCGTAAAATTCTAGCTTTTTCTAGGTTTATGCTTGCAAGATTTGCCGCTAAAATTTCACGAGTTTTGCTATCAAGTTTTAGAGAAAAGCTCATTGTTGTTAGTAAATTTTGGCAAGCCAAGCTAGCACTTGTGATGTTGCTTGCGTTTATGCCAGGGCACTTGCTAGGGGCTGCTTTGGGAGGTAAAATTTTATTGATTGATTTTTGAACTAAGCCACTTTTTCTAAAAACGTCGCGTGAAAGCTCTGCTATCTGCTCCTTTGTGTAGCTGCCCTCGTTTATAAGGCGGTTTATGTAGTAGTCTTTTGCAAGGCTTTTTGGCTCGTTTTTTAGCTCCTCGTAGGTATAAATTTTAGCTAAAAGAGCAACGCAGGCTAAAGAGAGGATACTAAAGTGACGCAGCAAAAACAAATAAAAGCCTTATTAAAAATTGATCTATGAGTTGAAGTGCTAAAAGCACGATGAGTGGGGCAAAGTCTATGCCGTTAAATTCTGTTTTGATGTAGCGTCTAATGAAGCTATAAATAGGATCAGTCAGTCTGTAAAGTAGCTGCACGATCGGCGAGCTAGGATCAGGCTTGACCCAGCTAATGAGAGCCGCTGCGATGACGATCCACGTATAGACCGTGATGATGAGGTGCAAAATGTTTGCGATCGCTGAAAATAGGGTAGAAAGTATCATTTTTGCTCCTAGATTAAAATTTTGCCTAGATCATCTTTGATGAGCGGATAGAGCTCGCTTAGCTCAGGGCCGTGAAGGTCGTTTGTAAGAAGCGCACGTAGCGGCAT
>JAHADO010000069.1 GCA_018375265.1 Campylobacter concisus
AACTGCTCGTGTTTGCTTTGCTTATAAAGATAAATCTAAGCGCCTCAGCACCGATCTCGCTTGCGAAATCACTCATCAGCACCGCCTTGCCAGCGCGCTTGCTCATTTTATATGGCTTGCCCTCTTTTAGCAGGCTAACCATCTGCATAAGTATCACTTCAAGCCTGTTTTCATCGTAACCAAGGAAATTTATCGCAGCCTTTAGCCTTGCGATATATCCGTGGTGGTCCGCACCCCAAATGTTTATATAGTGGTCAAAATCTTTCTCAAATTTAGCGTTATGATAGATGATATCGCCAGCTAAATATGTCGGTCTGCCGTCATTTCTAACCACAACCCTATCGTTATCGTCGCCAAGTGTGGTAGAAGCGATATAGATAGCGCCCTCTTTTTCATACATTTGATTTGAACGTTTTAGCTTTTCTATAGTTGGCTCCAGGCGGTCGTAAAGTGCTTTTTCACTAGCCCAGCTCTCTATAAAAATGCCAACATCAGCCAAGTCTTTTTTGATGATCTCAAGCACGATATCCTTGCCAAACTCGGCAAGCTCAAGGTTTCTGCTCTCGTCATAAAAAATATCCTTGCCAAATTTCTCATTTGCAAGCTTAGCAATATCTAAAATATAATCCCCGCGGTAATATTTCTCTGGATAGACGACACTTTCGTTAAAAAGCTGCTCTTTAGCCGCAAGTGATATCGAAGTGCCAAGCAGATCTATTTGATTGCCCGCATCGTTTATGTAGTATTCTGTTGAGATAGCGTAGCCAAGTCTTTTGCCAAGTCTTGCCAAAGTATCACCATAAACTGCGCCTCTAACGTGTCCGATGTGAAGCGGCCCAGTCGGATTTGCGCTGATGTATTCTATTAAATAGCTATCTTTTTTCGCATCTTCTTTTGCAAAATTTTCGCTATCTAGCAAAATTTGCTTTGAAATTTCATCTAAAAATTCATTCTTAAGCTTGAAATTTAAGTAGCCATTTACCGCGCTAGCTTCAACTATCTTGCTATCACTAAATTTATCAGCAAACTCACTAGCTATCATAGCTGGAGACTTTCTTAGCTCTTTTGCTAAGCTGAAAAGCGGCGTCGCATAGTGGGCTAAATTTTTATCCTTTGGCTTTTCAAGCATAAATTCACGATCTAAAACCTTTGAAATTTCAGCTTTTATTTTATTTTTCAACTCTAAAACCTATGCGTTTTTAGTTGTTTCTTCTATCTTTTGACTAGTAGCACTATCTTCTTTATGCTCGACTTTTTCGCTCTTTTCAGGGGTTGTGTCCTCCATCTCAGCCTTAAAAGTCTTTATGCCCTTGCCTAGTCCTTTTGCAAGCTCTGGGATCTTCTTTGCTCCAAAAAGTAATACAATGATCGCTAAAACGATCAACCAGTGGCCAATACTAAAAGAACCCATCTTTTCTCCTTATCAAATTTTCTCAAAATATTATCATAAATTCCTGAATTTCTAACAATCTATCCACTCGTCAATGACGTTTCTTAAGTTTATCTTAGCACTTTTTAACCTCATCGCTCGAAAGATTGATTTTAGCCCTTTGTAGCTCTTTTCTATATCATCATTTACTAAAAAATAATCATACTCTAAAATATGTTCCATCTCGCCAACTGCGTTCATCAGGCGATTTTCTATCGTTTCATCACTATCTGTTCCACGGTTTTTCAAGCGCCTCTTAAGCTCTTTTTTATTCGCAGTCGTTATAAAAACTGAAGTGATGTAGCTTTTAAATTTCTCAAGTGCGATGTGAAAGCCCTGCACATCGATGTCAAATATCACTATCTTTCCAGCTTCAAGAGCTGCTAAAACAGGCTTTAAGCTCGTGCCATAGTAGTTTTTATGCACCTGCGCCCACTCTAAAAACTCGCCCTTTTCTATGCCACTTTTAAATTCATCTTCTTTTATAAAATAATAATCCACCCCATCAACTTCGCCTTCTCTTTTGGCTCTTGTTGTGCTTGAGATAGAAAAATATAGGTCTTTCTCCTCCTTTAAAAGACGGCTAAGTAACGTGCTTTTACCGCTTCCACTAGGTCCTGAAACTACTAAAATTTGTCCTTGCAACTACTTTTCCTCGAAACTTATATTTATCTTAATATTCATATCTTTTAGCACATCTCTTAGCGAGCTCTCGTTTAGCGACTCGTGGACGTGTTTTGTTATCTTTTTAGTTAGCTCTTCTTTATAGTCTTCTTTCGCATCATTTTTTGAGCATGGTTGAGGCATATCTTTTAGTCCAAATGCCGCTAACATCGTGTTTTCATCTATATCATCTATCGATGTCGCGTCAAAATTTAACTCACTTGATGTCGCGTCTTTGCTCTCATCTTTCGTGTCTTCTTGTGCGTCATCTTCTTGGATATTTTCTTCTTCAAAAGTTTCATCTACTAGACCTAGATCCTCTTTGGCTTCTGGCTCGCTCACATCTTCTAGCTCTTCTACTGGCATCTCATTAGAAGAATTTTCGCTCTCGCTAGACTCTAAATTTTCTAGCTCCTCACTTGAAATTTCATCCAGAGCCTCTTCTTCTATATCTTCTTCTGCTTTTTCATCATCTACTTGAATTTGCTCTTCATCAGCCTCAGATATCTCATCTAAATTCTCCTCATCTTTAGGCTCATCTTCTAAATTTAGCTCATTTTCAAGGCTATTTTCATCATCAAATTTAGCTAGCTCGTCTAAATTTAGCTCTTCTTGCTCTAAATTTTGAACATCTAGCTCAGCGTCATCTAAATTTTTATTTTCCTCATTAGCCTCTTCACTATTTAGCTCTTCATCAAGCGAATCAATCTCACTAAGCTCAAATTTACTCTGATCTATCTCGTCAAGCCCACTACCAGAGTTCTCTTCATCAACCAAGCCTGCAACGTCATTTTGGCTAATAATATCATCTAAATTTTTATTTAGCTCTTCATCTGCTTCAGACTCTTCTGGCATATTTTCTATCTCATCGACAAGCGCGCTAAGCTCTGCTAGATCGCCATCTTTGCTCTCTTCGCTATCATTTGCATCACTTATCGCTTCGCTAGTCTCTTCATCCACGCTCTCATCAACAAGGTCTTCGCTAGCAAGCTCTTGTAGGTCCTCAAGCTCTTCTAAAGACTCCACATCGCTAGCTTCATTTTCCTCTTGCAAGTCACTCTCGTTAATCTCCTCACTTGGGCTATCTATGCCACTTTCTAAAAGCTCTTTATCAAGGTCTGCGAAATTTTCTAAATTTGTATCGATATCAGGCAGTTTAAACCCTGACATTTCGTCAAAATTTATAGCCTCGTCGCTAAAATCACCAAAGTCGCTTTCACCCTGCTCACTAGCATTTTGCTCGGCAACTGGCTCATCTTTTGGGATATTTTGCTCAAAAACACTTATAAATTCAGTCGGTAAAAATGGTTTTTCAAGCATCAAAGTAGCAAATTCTGGTTTGCTCTCGCCACGACTTGCTAGATACATCACCTTTTTATCTGTAGCTAGCTCGCTACTATCCACGTCACTGTCGATTATGATAAAGTCAAACCGAGCATCGTCAAATCCATTTAGATCCTCAAATTCGCTATATTCGGTGCCGATTTTATTCAGACTTAAAGTTATCAGACGTGAAACTGCTGGATTTTTATTTATTAGAGCAACTTTCATCATCCCTCCTTGTAATAGTAAAAGCCTATTCTATGATAAATTTCATTGCTATTTTCTTAAAAAAACAGAGCCGGCAGATCATTTATCACTTTTAAAAGTAGGTCGCTCATGATCTTCATAATGCCTGCTAAAATGGCTATCAAAACGGAAAATCCGATCGTCACTTTGATAGGATAGCCGATGACTAGTAGGTTAAACTGCGGCATCGTCTTCATGAGCATGCCAAAGATAGAGTCTGAGAGCAAAGAGAGGGCGATGATAGGAAATGACATAATAAAGCCAAACATAAACAAATTTGTAAATAAATTTATCGCATAGCTCATGATGCCAGGGCGCGGATAAAAGTCACCAAGTGGCACAACAGCAAGCGAGCTAGCATAAAACTGAAGGAGCAAATGGTGACCATCAAATGCCAAAAATGTTAGTAGCGCGATGAAATTTATAAGGTTTGCGATGACTGGAGAGTTTGTGCCAGTTTGCGGATCAAGCACCGACGCCATCGAAAAGCCCATGACCATCGAGATTTGCTCGCCTGCCATTTGAAGCGTGGCAAAGATGATGGTTAGCATAAGTCCAGCACTTAGACCCAGCATAACCTCGCCAAGTATCTCACCGACTAGGAAATTTATAGAGTTTTCATGAGCTTTTGAGATGGGAAATAGCACGACGCAAAGGACAAAAACTAAAAGCGTTTTTACGCTAAGAGGAATTTGATTGTGCGAATAAAATGGAAAAAAAACGATGAGACCGCTTAGGCGTGCAAACAAAAGCATAAAAACTATGGTTTTATCGGCTCCAAAAAATTCTACTAGTTCCATTTTGCTCTTTTAAATTTTTTACTAATTTTACAAAATTTTACTTTGTTTTTTAAATTTAAGCATCAAAAAGCCAGCCAGAGAGAAAGCCTCTTTTACCTGTTTAAAACACAGGCTATAAGTTAGATCCGAGCTTTTAAAATATGGCTCGAGGTTTGAAATTTCAAATAAAGAAAAAACTTGATGATCTTTAAAAACTCTTAGACTAAATTCATTTTTTGGCTCAAATTCGCCGTAGTCAAAGCTTAAAAATCTCACCTTTTTTGCCGCATTTGCAAGCTGGAACGCAAATTTGGAGTAGCTAGTTGATATCTCGCCCCTTTTTATGCCAAATTTCTTTGCTAAATTTATCAAATTTTGATCTGCCTTTTGCCAGTGAAATTTTAAGTCACTATCCACAAAAAGCATATTTTCCCCCTCTATCACCTCGCAGCCAAATGCGTCAAGCAGCTCATTTGAGATGACAAAAATTTCATCAAACGAGCACTCGTCTAAATTTTCATAGTGTCTTATTTTTATCTCATTACCAAAGCGATTTTTAAAGGTTTCAAGCTGTTTTTTGCGTAAAATTTCATGAGGTTCTATGATGATAAACTCTAAATTTGGCAAAATTCCTGGCTCAAGCGTAAAGACACCTTGCGCAAAATCAGCCAGCATATCGCCTGAGTTTGCCCCGATCTCCACGACCTTGCATGAGCTAGAAATTTCGCCATTTTTAAGTAGCTTTAAAAAGTAGTTTGCAAGGCAGGTGCCAAAGAGGTAGCCAACGCTAACATTTGTGTAAAAGTCGCCCTTTTTGCCGATATCTACGCCAAATTTATAGTAGTTTTCATTGACCCAGATATCAAAAAACTCGCTAAATTTCATAGATCAGGCAGCTTCCAGCCTCTATAAAATGCAAACATCCTGACCGTTATGCCAGCAGCAAGCAAAAGCATGGTAAAAAATATGTTGGTAAGGCCCAGATGATAGAGGATAAAGTAGGCAAGCCCCACGCCAAGGCTTATCGTGCCGTAAAGTCCGGTGCGCAAAAACCATGGGACTTCATTTAGCAAGATATCTCTTAAGATACCGCCGCCAACGCCGTTAAAAAAGGCGATCATCATGACGCCAAAGATGTTGTAGCTATACTCGATGGCAACCATTGCCCCAACGATAGAAAAGCAGATGACGTCGATCGCGTCGGCAAAGATAAAGACAAATTTCTTCTCTAAGCCCTCTCTTTTTATATGTAAATTTGTGATCCTGGATGCGACAAGCATAAAGATGACAACACTTACTGGCATATAGTGAGTGAATGAATAAACCGCCCTGCCAACGAGCATATCACGCATGATACCGCCTCCAAGCGCGGTCAAAAATGCGGACAAAAAGACGCCAAGCCAGTCACACTCCCTCTTTACTGCAAACAAAAAGCCACTAAGCGCAGCTGATGCGATACCAACGTACTCCACAAAAAGTATTAAGCTCATATTTTTTCCTTAAAAATGGGCATTTTATAATGAAATCTCATAAAAGTTCATTAATAAATTTTTAAATAATAGTTTATTTTAGGCTATAATAACGAAAATTTTAAATAAGGAAATTTGATGAAAAAAATTCTAACTTTGCTCTTTTTGATCGGCTCATTTTTTGCGTTAAATTTAAACGCTGATGTGATTCAAAATCAAAAATTAAAAAATGCGATAAATATTTTAAACGCTTTTGGCACTAGAAATTTAAAACCAAATACTAAATTTACAGGCATCAAAGCCATCGCTATAATCCCAGACGTGACAAAAGCAGGCGCGATCATCACTGGCTCAAAAGGCAGAGGCGTATTTATCGCTAAAAACGACAATGGCGAGTGGTCAAGCCCATTTTTTGTAAATTACACATCTGGCAGCATCGGCCTTCAGCTAGGATATAGCTCGGCTGATATGATCATTTTGTTTAAAAACTCGGAAGCCTACGCAAGCTTATTTAACGCAAAAGATACGATCAGTCTAAAAGCAGAAGCAACTGGCGGTGTTGGTAACGAAGTAGCGATAGCTAGTGATTTGCCTGAAATTTCAGCATTTGTCGAGGAGCGTGGCAAGACTAGTGGAGCTTTTGTTGGCGTTAGCTTAGATGTGGCAAGACTTAAGATAAACGCACAAGATACAAACGACTACTACGAGAGAATGTATGACTTTGAAGATATCTACAACAACAGCCCAAAAGCTAGCAAATACACAATCAAATTTAAAGAGATAATCTCAAAATACTTCTTATAATAACCTCATATCTTGGCTCTTTTAGAAGAGTCAAGCTCTTTTTTATATTTTAAAGATTTTAGAAATTTAGTTTATAAATTTAGAAAGATTATGGCTTAGCCTTTTGCTAAACCATAAATAGTGATACAAAGCGTTTTTTAGGGATTGGAGAAAATTGAGTCATATATTCAAACGCCTCTTCGTAGTCGCCGT
>JAHADO010000070.1 GCA_018375265.1 Campylobacter concisus
TACACCATGACTATGACCATCCATGTCGTCGGTACTGATGGTAAGGACGAGGGTGAACTGAAAGACAAAGACGGTAAACCAGTTACTACTACCGTAACCTTCACCCCAGAGTCACCTAACGGTACTGTTGAGGTTCCTTACACCATCAACACATCCTCTCTTGAGGGTAAGAGCATCGTTGCTTTCGAGTCCCTTACCAAGGACGGCAAAGAGGCAGCAACTCACGCTGATATCAATGACAAGGGTCAGACTATCAACGTTAAGAAAAAGCCTTCTAAGTCTGTTCCTCAGACTGGTCAGGAGCAAGATATGTTCCGCAATGTCGCTATTGGTGCTGGCGTCCTAGCGCTCGCTGCTATCGGTTACGTCGTCTACAAAAAGCGTAACATTGCAACTGCTTAAAAATTTCCGCAAGCGATGAGTATATGAATTGTCCCCTACGGCGCCAATAAAGACCGTAGGGGCTTTTCATAACAATATATGTTAGCACATATCGAGATATGCCCTGTAACATAAAGGAAGGAGAAATATGAAACTCAAATCATACATCAAACAACTCTTATCTTACGCCATCGTTGTTCTGACACTGTTCACCATATGTGCTTGTGGAAATAGCCCGCACATTACTATTAACAAAATTCAGCAAACAGCACCTACAGCACAATATGCACAAACTCAAGCTGTAGATGATAATGTTGTTCAAGAACTAGGTCCTGCCGAGATTGACTCATCAATTCAACCTGGCCAAATTGTCTACGATAAATTTGACTCTCTTGGCAGAACACTAGGTGTCAAAGCTAACTTGAACCACACCAACTATGAGTATGGTCAACGCGAACGCGAAGATATCTCGAGCATCAAACCATCAGGTTGGGTTAAAAACCAAAAAGTAACCATCAACTTCGCTGACGGTTCTCATTACTCAGGATACTTCTATAATCGCTCACACCTACTGGCACACTCTCTTGGTGGGGATGACGCTGACTATAACATGATTACAGGAACGCGTCAGCAAAACGTAGGCAAAAACGACGGTCAAGGCGGTATGGCTTACACCGAAACACTTGCTCGTGATTATCTCAAAAAGAACCCTAACGGAACACTCTACTACAGCGTAGAGCCTGAATACACTGGAAACGAGCTTGTTCCTCGCTCAGTCATTGTGAATATTAAATCTAATGACGGTTCTATTGATAAACAAATTAGAGTGTACAATGTAGCCACAGGCTACACGATAGACTACATGACAGGTGAATACCAGAAAAACTAAGTTTGGACGTCTGGCCTGAAAGGACACAGACGGACAAACCGCACAACAATTCCTGTTAAATAAAACACGAAGCACATTTAGTATAGAAAGGACACGTGCTATGAACATCAATAAGATTCCATTTTTGACAAAGATTGGAACCTTCATCAAGGGTGCAACCGTTATCCAGAAGGTTGGTATGGCCGTTGCAACTATTGCTGTTGCAGGTGGAACCGCAGCAGGCATTGTCGCTGCAAACACACCAGCCACCACTGTCACACCTCAGCCTGCAGCTGCTATCTCTCAGCCAGCAAAGACTGACGAGATTAAGTCTGATGATAAAAAGGCAGAGGATGCCAAGGCTGAAGAAACAAAGACTGATGAGACTACCTCTACAGATGACACAAAGCCATCTGAGGACTCTCAGTCTTCTGACGACTCCTACAAGACTGTTGAGGAGCCAGGTCGCCCTGCAAAACGTGACTGGGAGTACAACTACGCAGAGGCCGAAGAAAAGCCTGCTGAGTCCCATGAGGTCGAACCAGCTGCACCAAGCCAGGACGACAGCATTGGCGGTAAGGAAAAGGGACTTCAGTACATTATCCTTGCTCGCGGTGACAACAATGTCAGCTACTCCGCAACCTACGGCTATGACGGAACCTTCTCTTCTCATGAAGAGGCTATGGCTAACGTCATGTACCAGCTCGAGAACGCTGGTGTTACCAATTACCAACTCTACGAGAGTTCTCGTATGATGATTGGCAACTAAAGAACTATCAAATAACCCATCTTAACAGGTGGGTTATTTTCTTTTTTTTTTGGCTTTTTTTTTTACAATTAAGGCTTGACAAGCATCCAGCCATACTATAAAATAAAAATAACATCTAATAGTATGGAGACTTATATGAAAATAAAAAAAATCATCATGCTAACGCTCTCTGTCGTGTTGCTTATAGCAGGAATCGCCCTCATTGCCAAGTCAATGATGGACATTGTTCCAGACATCATCGCAAAACAAGAAAGCACTGCTCTTGCTGATGAAATTCATAATACATCAGGTAACGACAACAATAACAATAGTAGCGGCAACAATAATCAAGAAACAAACAATGATATCAACTGGGACGTTGTACAAGAAAAAGTTCCTAACACCAAATCATGGCTAAAGATTCAAGGAACTCATATTGATAATCCTGTTGCTCAAGCAACAGAAGACGACCCCGATTATTGGCTATCGCATAATATCAACGGATATTATTCACAATCAGGAACCATATTCTTCGGAGAAGAGTCAAATGATAAAGTAAATATCATTTATGGCCACAAAATGAACATGTACGGACTTATGTTCAACGAACTTGGCGACAAAGCAGACCAAGCAAGCTTCAATAACCTAGGTAACGTCCTTCTTTGGACAAAAGAAACAGGTCTTGAAGAATACACTCCTATTGCAGCACAAAGAGTAAATGCTCATGAAACAGACCTTCGCAACGTGCCAAGTATGTCAGATGAAAACAGACTAGAATGGGCAAAACAATTCTATCAAAATGCATCAGCAACCGACTCGGTCAACTGGGACGCTGTGAAAGACAAAAAACTTTTGTTCTTAGTTACATGCTCTGGCTATGCAAGGTATGGTCATGACATTAGAACAGTAATTCTCTGCGTACAAAACTAAGCAAAAATACCCCGACTATAACGTTGGGGTATTTATTTGTTAGGACACCTAGCAAAGCGTGGGTGGACTAACCGCGTAGCATTGAGACATATAATGTAACACAGACTGACTAACCATGTTTCGGTAACAAAACATATAGCGAAGCACAAACATTATAGCGAAAAACTAGGCAAAAAGCCTAGCGAGAGTTTTTCTGTATAAAACCTATAGAAAGGAACAAAAAGAAATGCTTACTATTCCTACAACCATTAAGTCAACACCACTCGGAGATAGGGCGTTCGACCTATACTCACGACTACTAGACGACAATATCATCATGCTTGATGGTGAAGTCACCGATGAATCTGCAAGTCTTTGCGTAGCACAGCTCCTTTACCTAAGTGCAAAAGATGATGCAAAAGACATCAACATGTACATCAACTCACCTGGTGGCTCAGTGTCCGCAGGTCTTGCTATCATTGATACCATGAACCTTATTCCAAACGATGTTAACACCATCGCCACAGGTCTTGCGGCATCTATGGGAGCAATGATTCTGCTATCAGGCACAAAGGGAAAGCGCAACGCTCTTCCACACGCAGAAGTAATGATTCATCAGCCACTAGGCGGCGCACAAGGACAGGCGACAGACATCGCGATTCGTGCTAATCACATTCTCAGAACGCGTGAGACACTGTATTCCATGATGAGTGACGCCACTGGAAAAGACATCGATGAGATTGCAGAAGCCTGCGAACGAGACAAATTCCTCACAGCCGAAGAAGCAAGAGACTTTGGTCTTATTGACCACATCATCGGTTGCTAACAATAAACCCCTCGCTAATAACGAGGGGTTTCTTTTTTTAATGCTTAACTTCACGTTTCAAACTATCTGCAAGTCGAGCAGAAAAGCCAACATCTTTCAGAACGCGCTTTTCAAGAGCTGCAACATCTGCTTCAATTTCTCGCTTGCGCTTAGCATACTTTTTGCCCTCTTGCATTTTAGCTAAATGCTCAGGAGTAATAGTACGCTTTTTACGTTTAGACTTTTTACGCGACATAAACTGCACCACCTGTCTTATAAATCAATTTTCTATACTCACACGCCACATAAGCCATCAAAAGAAAATCGGCTAACACAAACACAAAAGGCTCAGTTAAAAACGTTGGTATAGACAATCCAACAAACAGAATACTGAAAATATTGTAAACAATATGAACACCAATAGAAGCCCAAATATTACCTGTTCGCTCAAACATGTAACATGAAAACACACCAAGCATAAAAATAGGCAATAGATGAGCCTGAGTTCCATGAATAAGAGCAAACAGCAATGCTTGACCAATAAAAGCAAAACGTGGACTCATAACTTTCTTCCACATAGAATAAATAAGGCCTCTAAACAAAAACTCCTCAGCAACAGGTGCAGCAACTAATGTTAATAGAAGTCCTTGTGCAATATCAGAAGTCCCCATGGCCTCTTTGTACGCACCATAATCAGTTGACGGTCCTAACGACAATGCCCACGCACCCGTAATTTGCCCGAACAACCATACACCGATGAAAAGGGCTATGAGTGTATACTTCTCTGTTTTAGTAATCTTTGGCATTGCTAAAAAAGAAAACTCGCCTCTATACTGCCACAGAGCAAAAGCCAACAATAAATCAAGAACAAGAGTCCCCAAAACTGGGGAAACCCCTGTACTCAAAATAACAGCCGCTCCACCAAACCAATAGACAGCCAAACAAAGAAACGGGACGCCAACATAAAATAGTTTCTTACTCATCAAAACCAACCTCTAAAATATCATCGTCATCAGAAACTACATTATTAGTGCCAACACCCTCGCAAACCACATCGTTCGCGATGAAGTTCACAGTCTTTCTGCCTGCAAACTCATTGATAGAAAGTGCGCCAAAGACGTGTAGCTTACTACATGTAAGCATTGAACCCAAGTCCTCGCCCTTGTTCCACATAACAACCTCAAAACCTTGAGCAAACATGCCTTTGACGTGCTGTTTTGTCGAACCCATGCGTGTCCACTCGCCATCAGACGGACTAAACGTGAACATAATAACAGGTGCTTCAAACCCATTACCAAAAGGAGCAAACTGCTTCAGTTCATAAATAAATTCCAAGAACAGAGGAATGTCAATATTACTATCACCAGTATCATCAGTTGCAATCTCAATATCGCAAGATAAAACGTCATCTTCAGATACCTCAGGTCTTAACTCGTCTGCTTTCTTATCAACGTATGCTGCAAGAGCCTTCAACTCGCGCAAGTCGGTAACACCAATACCAAAGGCGCCCTCATGACCAGCCGCATGAAAACCAGCAGGCTGCAAAAGAGAAATAGCAGGGAACCATAAAGGACTACGACCACTTCCTCTAAACCCGTTTCCGCCATTGCTCGCCAGAACAAACGTTGGCTCGCCAGTCTCACCAATTCTCTTTGTCGCTAAAAGACCAAGAATACCAGCAGGTGCATTAGAATAATAAATATGAGGTGCATATGACTGAGCCATGCCCATCATTTCCTCATAATAAGCAGCGACAGCAGCTTTACGCTCCTCATTCAAATCCCAAAGTTTTTTGGCACACTCGTCAGCATTATCACTGAAGAAAACACCAAAAGGAATATCAGTGACAACGTTCATACGCTTAACTGAGTTAAACATAGGCGCTAAATAATAACCAAAAAATTCCTCAGTAATGTCATCTTGACGACGCAACTTACCATTCTGAATAAAAAGCTTCAGAACACAGACAAGACCCTTGAACGCACTAACGAATCGCTCGTCAGCGTTCATATAGGTCAAAAATGGAGACTCTTGTACACGACCATCTTGTAACACAACAGGCCACAGAAGTCGCAAAATAGCACAAGAATCACGAACTAAGTCACGATTCTCATATACCAAAGGCATAACATCAGAGATTGTACCAATGCCTGCAAAAACACGCAGACGCCTAATATTCTCACGCTGAGACAACGTTCCATACGTATCAGCATAATATTGTAATACCTGATAAAACACATGAGCACCACAAATACCTTTATTCTTATAGGTATCATCAAGCCTATTAGGATTAACAACCACAAGCGCATCTAATGACTTAGTATCATCCAACTCCTGCTTGTGGTGGTCAGTAATCAGTACCTTAATATGCTTATCAGTTGCAAACTCTGCACCTGCATAACAAGTAATACCTGTATCGCATGAAATAATAGCATCAACATCTGGATACTTTACTAAAATATCACGAATAATATTTTCATCAAAACCATAACCATCACTAGGATTAGGACGGTACAAGTCAACATTAAAACCAAGCTCAGACAAACCTGCATAGCCGAGAGTACCAGACATAATACCATCCATATCAAAATCTGGCAAAATAACAAGATGTTCTCCTGACTCACGAATAACATTAAGTTCACGAGCCATAGTATCAATATCGAGCAACTCTGCATGCTCAGGGTTATTCAAATCAGCTAACTTCTTTAATGTATAACCTCGAGCATATAAATACTTTTCAATCAGTCGGTTCATATAACCACCTTTCGTTTATTCATAGAAATAGTATATCATGAAAAACAAACAGTTGTCAAGTAAAAATAAAAACTTTTTTAAATATTTACAACAAATATTGAGGAAAAGTGATTGAACACGAGCGAAAGCGAGTGCGAAATCACCGCGAAGCGTTAGCGTAGCGAGGAGAAAAGAGAAAATACAAACTTTTTCAAAAAATCTTTACAGAATATACTGTAGCAAGAGTGAGAAAGAGATAGACCCTAGTCTATCGAGAGACGTTATAGAAGAACGTCTACTCGAATCTATTAAAATAATAGATATAAACGAGAAATAAATTATAATAAAACAATGATG
>JAHADO010000071.1 GCA_018375265.1 Campylobacter concisus
AAAATATAACGGCGAAGCAAACAAAGACGAGATCACAAAACCAGATATGAACGCTCTTAAAAAAGGTATCGAAAATCTTGGCGGCCACATCGAAAATTTAAAAGGTAAATTTGGTCAAAACGTAGTTGTGGCGCTTAATAAATTTGGCTTTGACACTGATGAAGAGATAAATTTTGTAAAAGAGTACTGCCAAAAGCTTGGCGTAGAAGTGGCAGTTTGCGAGAATTTCTTAAAAGGTGGCAAAGGTGCGCTTGAGCTTGCCGAGCTAGTTTTAAAGGCGTGCGATAAGCCAAGTAAGATAAATTTCACCTACGAGATGAGTGACGATACGAAAACCAAAATAGAAAAGGTCGCTAAGGAAATTTATGGAGCTGGCGAGGTGGTCTTTGAAGAGGCTGCTCTTAAAAAGCTTGAGATGATAAAAGAGCTAAATTTGAGCCATTTGCCAGTTTGTATCGCAAAAACACAGTACTCATTTAGCGACGATGCGAAGCTTTTGGGCAGAGCAAAGGGCTTTACATTTAGCGTAAAAGACCTTGACATTAGAACTGGGGCTGGCTTTATCGTCGCGGTTTGCGGTAAGATCATGCTGATGCCAGGACTTCCAAAAGTGCCAGCTGCGGTCAATATGAAGATAGACGCAGACGGCAAGATCGACGGCTTGTCGTAAATTTAGAAAATATGAAATTTGTAAAAATACTATTTCTAATAGTTTTAGGTGCTTTCTTTGTTGGATGCGCGGGAAGATATAAATATAATGTTGAGCCAACGCCGATACAAAAAGGCGTGGCTAAATACATTGTTAGTGATTTTAACCTGACATTGACAAATCAACCAACTAGATACGAGTACAACCCTAACTATAAAAATGAAAGCGAACTTCGTGATGAATTTGTGGAATTTATAAACAAACATCTAAAAGAGCAGGGCATTTTAGGAGATGAAAATAGCTTTAAAATAAAAATACAAATGGATTATGAAAGATGGTTTAACTGGGGTGGCAAGGCGTTAAACAAGCCTCACTTTAGCTACAGCGTGAAAATTTATGATAACGCAGATAGGCTATTGGTCTCTTATGCTATACCAGTCTCTACGACAAAATATAGCTATTTTAAAGAGATGGCTGTTTTGGCGGAGATTGCTGCATTTAGGTGGGATGCACAGGATGAGCCGACCGATATCGACTTGATTTCAAAAACTCTTGTTGATGAGATAAAAGATATAGGAAAATAAATATAGTCTGCTAATATGAACGACGAATTTTACATGGGTCTTGCTTTAAGTGAGGCTTGGAAATTTCAGATCCTGACCTATCCAAATCCAGCTGTTGGGTGCCTTGTCCTTGATGAAAATAGGCAAATTTTATCTTGCAAGGCTCATGAAAAGGCTGGATATTTACACGCTGAACCGACAGCGGTACTCTTTGCGCTTTGCAAAAAAAGTGAAAAATTTAAAGATGATTTTATAAAAGCGTATAACGCTAAATTTAGCTCTAAGATAAAAGATGGCGATTTTGGCCTTTTAGAGCTAAAATTTACCTATGAATTTATACTAAACAACCACTCAAATTTACTAAAAAATGCAAAAGCTTATGTCACGCTTGAGCCTTGCTCGCATCACGGCAAAACGCCACCTTGTGCAAATTTGCTAAAAGAGCTTGGTTTTGGTGAGGTTATAATTGGCAGCCACGATGAAAATAAAATAGCAAGTGGCGGTGGAAATTTGCTTCAAAGTGCTGGAGTGAAAGTTAAATTTGGCATTTTAAAAGAGCGCTGTGATAAGCTGCTTGAGCCATTTTTGGCATATCAAAATGGTGGATTTAGCTTTTTAAAAATCGCTCTTAGTAAAAATGGCGTGGCAAGCGGTGGCATCATCACAAATGAGCTTAGCCGCACGCATGTGCATAAACTAAGAAGCGTCATAGATACATTGGTGATCGGTGGCAACACAGTGCGGACAGACCGACCAAGGCTCGATACCAGACTTATAAAAAATGGCAAAAACCCAGACGTCATAATCTACTCAAGAGACGATAAATTTGATGAAACATTGCCACTTTTTAGCGTACCAAATCGCAAAGTTAGCATTCAAAAAGAGCTTGATCTAAAAGGAGTTTGCATGTTTGAAGGAGCTGGCGAGTTTTTAAAACTTGCAAAAGAGGGCAAGCTAGCAAATGTAAAGTGGCTACTTATCTATCAAAGCTCAAATTTTAAAAATGGTGAAAATTTGAGCCTTGATCTAAATTTAAAGCCACTTTTTAGTGGTAATTTTGGGGATGATAGTTACACTTGGTATGAAATTTTGGATTAAACATCTAGTCCAAAATAGTGTTTAACCAAAAAGCCGATGCCAAAAGAAATGATCGCAACGCCAAAAGTTATCACGCACATCTCAATCACTCTTGGTAAAAATTTAAGCTCCTTTGCCACGCTTATATAAAAGTTGTAAGTGATGATGGCAACTAGCGCAAAGAAAAACATCGACAAGACGGCGTAAAGACCGCTTGTAAAGATAAAAAATGGAAGTATCAAAAATGCCGTTGTTATGATGTACGAACCGCCTGTGTAGAGCGAGTAGGTAAGTGGTTTGATTTCGTCGCTTGGATTTTCTTTTGACTCGAGATATGCTGAGCCAGCCATAGAGAGTGCAGCTGCCACGCCCATGATAAGGCCTGTTGCGCCAACTGATTTTGTATTTGAAAATGCAAGCGCGATACCGCTAAGTGTGCCTGTTAGCTCAACTAAAGCATCATTCATGCCAAGCACGATGCCACCAGCATTTACGAGCTTTGTGTCTTTTAGCATGGAGATTAGACTATTTTCGTGGTTCATCTCCTCTTCGTAAATATCACGAGCTTCAGGATATTCATCTACGATGTCAAGATAAAATTTCTCTGCATTTTCTTCGCGTGACTCCATAAATTTCAGAGTAAAAGAGGTACCAAAAATTTTAACAAGTATCGTATAGAAGATGACTTTGAATAAATTTGCGCTTCTGCTTTCGCCAGTTATCTTTTGACAAAAAGCATAGTGGCGTCTTTCTTCGGTGATTAATTTGCGAAGTATTTTTTTGTTCTCTTCGACTTTTTCGCTAGCTTCAAGAAGTGAGTATATAGCAGTATCGTCTGCTTCATTTTGTAATTGTTTTAAAGCACGTTTTTTGTCTAACATAAAATTTTCCTTTTTTATAGCTTAGAAATTTAAGATTTTGATTTAGAAAGAGAGATAAGATGGTGCGATCAGCGAGACTCGAACTCGCACACCTAGCGGCACTACCCCCTCAAGATAGCGTGTCTACCAATTCCACCATGATCGCAAAAAGGACAAAAGCCCCAAAAGAGGGGCTAAATTTAAGCTTTACGCTTAGCCAAGCATTGGGTTTGCGTAAAGAACGATAAGTGTAATAACAAGTGCGTAGATAACTTGTGCTTCGATCATCGCAAGAGCGATAAACATTGTAGTCATAAGTTTGCTACCTACACCTGGGTTTCTAGCTGTTCCGCTGATAGTTGCAGCAGCTGTGTTACCCATACCTATAGCACCGCCAAGAGCTGCAAGGCCAAGGCCGATACCGCCAGCGATAACTGAATATGATCTAATCATCTCGCCGTCAGCACCAAATGCAAATGCAGCAAGACCAAGAATTAAAAACACGATCTTTTTCATCGTTGCTCCTTTAAAATTTTAAAGCTCTTTCGGATCTGTCCCCTACTTAAACTTTATGAGCCGTAATATTACAAAAACAAAACTTTGTTTCAAATAAAAACACTAAAATTTTAAATTGCCTATAAAAAATTCTTGGCTTAGAAAAATGAAAGTTTTTTTATGCTATCTTTGAAAGAATTTAATTTATTCTTAATCTTAGGTTTTCAATGATAAACGAGAAATTTTCAAAGATAGGCTTTGTTCTTGCTATGGCTGGTTCTGCTGTGGGTCTTGGCAATGCCTGGAAATTTCCTACGATGGTGGGGAATAACGGCGGTTCGGCATTTATAATTTTATATTTGCTTCTTACATTTGCTATCGCATTTGTGGCGTTTTTAGCAGAGCTTAGCATCGGCAAACTTGGCGAAAGCGACATCGTAAGCTCACTTTACAAGCTTGCTCCAAAAAATAAAAAAGCCTGGTCGCTCTCTGGCTTTTTCATGATCGGAGCGATACTTATAGCTTCATTTTATATGGTTGTTATTGGTTGGATTTTAAAGTATATCTATCTTGGTTTTTCGCCACTTTTATCTGACACAAAAGCTGCAGGGGAGCAGTTTAACACGCTTTTATCAAATGATCTAAGCAGTGCCGTGCTTTGCTTTAGCCTAGTCTTTTTGATGGTCTTTTTTGCCGTTTCAAAAGGCGTAAAAAGTGGCATAGAAAAGCTAAATATATGGATGATGCCAAGCCTTTTTGTCTTGCTAGTTTGCATGCTTTTTTACGCGCTTAGCATGGGAGATGGCTTTGTAAAGGCGGCTAAATTTTTATTTGTACCAAATTTTAGTGCGATCACGCCAGATGTTGTTTTGCAGGCTCTAGGCCTTGCGTTTTTCTCGCTATCTATGGGCGTTGGCGTCATACCAACATACGCTGCAAATTTACCAGAGCGCACAAATTTAATAAAATCAACGCTCTCTATCATCTTTATAAACATCTTAATAGGCATTATGATGGGGCTTGTTGTATTTACCTTTATATTTGCTTATGGGGCTGATAGCACGGCAAGTGGCCCAGGCCTTATCTTTATCTCACTTGTCACGCTTTTTGCAAAGCTTGGCGTCGTTGGCAACGTCATGGCGGTAGCATTTTTCGTATCGCTCTTGTTTGCTGGTATCACGAGCGCGGTTTCGATGATCGAGCCTTTTGCTTATTATTTGGTTAGGAAATTTGAAATTTCAAGAAAGATGGCGCTTCTTTACATCGGTGCCTTTGTCTATATCTTGGGCATCTTTTGCATACTTTCATATTATTCAGACACTTCAAGTGCTTTTAGCGTTTGCGGTAAGCCATTTTTTGACGCGCTTGACTTTCTCACATCAAATATCATGATGCCAATAGGCGCTATCGTATTTAGCTTTTTTGTTGGCTATAAACTTAAAAAAGAGAGTTTGTATCTGCTCTTTGGCGATTTTATGGGAAGAGCATTTTTTGAAATTTGGTACTTTTTCTTAAGATATGTCGTGCCAGTTGCCATTTGTGCGATAATGATCTACCAGATGGCAGGTAAATAATGGCAGAGAGATTTAGTAAAATTGGCTTTGTCTTATCGATAATTGGAGCGGCTATTGGCCTTGGTAATGCTTGGAAATTTCCATACATGGTCGGCAGTAACGGCGGCTCGGCATTTATCCTTATATATCTATTTTTTGCCTTTGCTGTTGGCCTTAGCATATTTTTTGCTGAGATGGCGATGGGTAAAATTTCACGTCTTGATACGGTTGGAGCGTTTAAAAGCCTAGCTACAAAAGGGGCAAGCTCTTGGAAATTTGCTGGCATCATAATGGTAACAGGGCTATTTATCGCTTCGTTTTACACGCTCATCATTGGCTGGGTTTTAAAATATGTCATTTTAAGCCTTAGCGAGCTACCTAAAGATATGGCAAGCTCAGAGATGCTTTTTGTAAATTTCACTTCAAATGGCATAGGTGAGCAAATTTTATACTTTAGTATCGCGTTTTTTGCCTACTTTTTCATCCTCACAAAAGGCGTAAAAAGCGGTATCGAACGCATAAATGTCTATCTTATACCAGCTCTTTTTATCTTGCTTTTGCTTATGCTTGGCTACTCTTTTGGTATGGAAGGCTTTGATAAAGCGGCTAAATTTCTACTGGTGCCTGATTTTTCAAAGATAGATCAAGCAGCTGTTTTAAACGCTCTTGGACTTGCTTTTTTTACGATGTGCGTTGGTATCGGCTGCATCCTTACTTACTCATCAAGTCTAAGCGATGATACAAATTTATTTACCTCTTCGCTCTACGTCGTCTTTGCGAACATCATAATAAGCGTCATCATCGGACTTATCGTCTTTACATTTACATTTGAGTTTGGCTCAGAGCCATCAAAAGGCGCAGGGCTTGCTTTCATCTCGCTACCAACACTATTTGTTAAGCTTGGCTTGCTTGGAAATTTCTTGGCATTTACATTTTTTATATCACTATTTTTTGCTGGCATCACCTCGGTTATCTCGATGGTTGAGCCATTTATATTTTTCTTAAGTAAAAGCCTAAAATTTAGTAGAAACAAATCAATTCTAATCGTTGCTTGCGTGGTTTATATTTTAGGAATTTTATGTGCGTTAAGTGGCACAAGCGAATTTAAAGATGCACTTACATTTTTTGGTAAAAGCTTTTTCGACCTGCTTGGTTACCTTAGCTCAAACATCATGCTCCCACTTGGTGGCATCTTGCTTGCAATATTTGTTGGCTACTTTATGAAATTTGAGCTTTTAAAAGAGCTATTTGTGCCTTATATGGGCAAGGTTGTATTTAAAATTTGGTATTTTTTAATTAGATTTGTGGCTCCACTTTTAGTTCTGGTGGTGTTAATAAGGGAGATCTAGTAATATGGCAAAAGAACAATTTTCTAAAATAGGCTATGTCCTAGCAGTCGCTGGATCGGCTGTCGGACTTGGCAATGCATGGAAATTTCCATACATGGTTGGTGAAAACGGCGGTTCGGCGTTTATTATCCTATATCTTTTGATAACTTTTCTAGTCGGCGTGCCTATCTTTATGGCAGAGCTTAGTATCGGCA
>JAHADO010000072.1 GCA_018375265.1 Campylobacter concisus
CATACGAGGTCTATAACAAGAAATTTCTAGTAGCGACCATAAGCAGCGAGATCGAATCTGTTAGGCGCTACGGCTATAATGCCTCATTTTTGCTAGTCAAGATAAAAGACAAATTTGCAAACCGCGTTAAAAATTTAAAAGAGCGAAACAATATGTTTAAAAGTATGTCGCAGCTTCTTTTAAGGACTTCACGTAGAAGCGATATAGTCGCACACTACGGCGATGGCTGCTTTGCTATGGTGATGAAATACACCGACGAAAACGGCACAAAGCAAGCGTGCGCGAGAATTTTAAACATGCTCTCATCTATGCCTTGGAAGATCGACAACGAAGAGTGCAAACTAGATGTGCAGATCGTCTCAAGCATGATCTCAAAGACAAAGAGCACCGAAGAGCTGCTCTCTCACGCACTTGACAAGCTAGAGACCAACCAAGACCTAAATGAGCCACTATTTTTAGACGAGAAAGCAGAGAATTAGTTTGATCCTAGAAGTTTTATCCTATCCAAATAAAAAACTTTATGAAATTTCAAAAGAGGTTGAAGTCTTCGATGAGAAGCTTCACAAACTTCTTGATGATATGTATGAGACGATGATCGCAAAAGAAGGCATCGGTCTTGCAGCCATACAAATAGGCGTTGCAAAGAGAATTTTCATCATAAATTTAGCCAACGAAGAGGGCGTGCAAGATAAAGAAAATTTAATCGAGATCATAAACCCAAAATTTGAGCTACGTGAGGGCGAGTGCGTCTATCAAGAGGGCTGCCTTAGCGTGCCTGGCTACTATGAGGACGTTAAACGAAGTGAAGTAGTTGCTATCAAATTTCAAGACCGCTTTGGCAAAGAGCAGACCTTAAAGACTGATGGGCTACTAGCGATCGCTATCCAGCATGAAAATGACCACTTAGACGGACATCTTTTTATAGAAAAAATAGGTTTTAACAAACGCAAAAAATTCGACAAGGAATACAAAAAGCAGAAAAAAGAAAAAGCATCATGAAGTCCCTAAAATGTGCTACTTACGGCGACGGACTAAAGATCATTGATGTTGAGTCTATCTTTTCTCGTGGGCTTCCTGGCTTTAGTATAGTGGGTCTTGCAAGCACCAGCATCAAAGAGAGCACAGAGCGCGTAAAGGCGGCACTCTTAGCGCTTGACTTTGCCTTTCCAGCGCAAAAAATAACCATAAATTTATCCCCCTCAGACCTGCCAAAAAGTGGCTCACACTTTGATCTAAGTATCGCCCTTCTCATCGCCCTTCAAAAGGCAAAAAGCTTGGAGAAAATTTTTGTTTTTGGCGAGCTTGGGCTTGATGGCAGTGTAAAAAGCACGGCAAATTTGTTTTCGATCCTACTTTTTTTAAGCACGCAGGTGCAAAAGGCAAAAATTTTAGTGCCTAGCGAGATAGCCGCCAAAGCTTCGATGATCCCAAATTTAGAGGTTTATGGTGTTAGTACACTAGAAGAGGCGATAAAGTTTTTTAGCGACGCAGAATTTGCTAAAAGCACACATTTTAACGCCACACACGAGCTATTTTCAAATGTGATAGAAATTTCTGGTAAAAGATATGTTCCAAATTTAAACTTCGAGCTTGATTTTAAGGACGTTTTGGGTCAAGAAAGAGCCAAAAGAGCCTGCATCATCGCAGCTGTTGGCATGCACAATATCTTATTTGAAGGCAGCCCAGGCAGTGGCAAGAGCATGTGCGCAAAACGCCTCGTCTATATCATGGCGCCACAAAGCCTAGAAGAGGTGCTAAAGTCCGCCGCCTACCGCTCGCTAAACCTGCAAGATAGCGAATTTACAAGCACTAGAGCCTTTCGCTCGCCGCACCACACCTCGACAAAAAGCTCGATCTTTGGCGGAGGCTCAAACGTCGCAAAGATCGGCGAGATCGCACTTGCAAATGGCGGAGTTCTATTTTTTGACGAGTTCCCACACTTTGCTAAACAGGTGATAGAAAGCCTTAGAGAGCCACTTGAGGACAATCAAATCCACATCGCAAGGGTAAATTCAAAAGTGACATACGAGACCAAATTTATCTTCGTGGCCGCTCAAAATCCCTGCCCTTGTGGAAATTTATTCTCCCGCAACCTAAACTGCAAATGCAGCGAAAACGAGATAAAAAACTACAAAGCCAAAATTTCAGCCCCAGTGCTTGACCGCATAGACTTAAAAGTCGCGATGGATGAGAGCTCGCCAGATGATAAGGCTAGTTTAAGCTCACAGCAGATGAGCGAAATGGTTTTAAAAGCCTTTATCTTTCAAAAAAAGCGGGGTCAAGATGAGCTAAATGGCAAGCTAAATGACGCACAGGTGGCTAAATTTTGCACGTTAAACGCCGAGGCGAGCGAAATTTTACAAAAGGCCGCCACGAAATACAACCTCTCTCAAAGGGGCATAAAAAGGACGCTTAGAGTGGCTAGAAGCATCGCTGATCTTGATGAGAGCGAGCAAATTTTAAAGCCCCACATCCTAGAGGCGCTTAGTTTTAGGACATAGAATGAAAAATTTATATTTAGACACGAGAGTTTTAGACGAGCGAGCAAGCGAGAAATTTGACCTTAGCGAAGAGCTTTTGATGGAAAATGCAGCCGCAGCTATAGCAAATTTTATCCGTAAGAAATTTAAAAAAGGCGTGAGAGTGCTTGGCGTTTGCGGTGTCGGAAACAACGGTGCTGACGTGCTTTGCGCTTTAAGGATGCTAGAGGGTGAGTTTGAGTGTGAATTTATCCTGTCTAGCCAAAATTTAAAGCCACTAGCCACCAAACAGCTTGAAAGGGCTAAATTTGCTGGTGTGCGTGAGAGCAAAGATGTAGAAAATAGCCTAAATAGCGCAAAATGCCTCATAGACGGGCTCTTTGGCTCAGGGCTAAATAGAAATTTAGACGAAAAGTACATAGAATTAATCTCAAAAATAAACGCTAGCTCTGCCTATATCATCGCTTGCGACGTGCCAAGCGGGCTAAGTAGCGAGGGCAAGGTACTTGGCGCTTGTGTAAAAGCAGACGTGACTGTCACGATGGGAGCTAGAAAGCTAGCTCTTTATAGTGACGCAGCAAAGGACTACGTGGGCAAGATAAAGGTTGCCACACTTGGCATAAGCGCTCAAAACTACGAGTGCGAGAGCGACTATCATTTGCTTGAAAAATGCGACCTCATGCTTCCAAATAGAAAAAATCAGTGCGTAAATAAGGGCGACTTTGGCCACGCATTTATCATATCTGGCGAGCACATAGGGGCTAGCAAGCTTTGTGCAAAGGCGGCATTTGCCTTTGGGGCTGGGCTAGTTAGCGTGATAGGCGAGCAAGGTTTAAATTTACCAACGCATATCATGCAAGCTAGCAAGATAAGTGAGAAAATGAACGCTGGAGCCCTTGGCATGGGGCTTGGCAAAAAGGGCGTAGAAGAGCTTGAGGTGCAAATTTTAAAAGGCAAAAAGCTTGTTCTTGACGCTGATATCTTTTACAGCCCAAAAGTGCTTGAGCTGCTAAGCGAAAACTGCGTCTTGACGCCTCATCCAAAGGAGTTTTGCTCGCTTTTAAAAATTTGCAAAATGGCCGATATAGATGTGCAAACTTTACAAGAAAACAGATACGCTTATGCGAGGGCTTGGAGCGAGAAATTTAATGCCGTTCTTGTGCTAAAAGGGGCAAATACTATAATCGCTAAAGATGGGCAAATTTACGTCATGCCTTATGGTAAAAGCGCGCTTGCAAAAGGCGGTAGCGGCGACGTGCTAAGCGGCCTTGTGCTAGCACTTTTGGCTCAAGGCTACGAGCCACTAAATGCTGCCATCTCAGCCACTTTAGCTCATGCGCTTAGCCTTAGAAATTTTGACAAAAACAGCTACGCGCTGGAGCCAACAGACATCATCAAAGGAGTAAAATGCTTACGAAAAAGATAGCCGTGCTTTTTAGCGGCAGTGGCTCAAATTTAGAAGCGATACTTAAAAAAGTTCATAATCAAATTTTTAACGGCGTAAAGATAGAAGTTTGCCTTTGTATCTGCAACAAACCTGGTGCATTTGGCATCGAGCGAGCTAAGAAATTTGGACTTGAAACGACGATAATAGAGAGCGCTAAATTTGACAAACGTGAGGAATTTGACGCTGTTTTGGTGGAGCAAATTTTAAAAAGCGGGGCTGATCTAACAGTGCTTGCAGGCTTTATGAGGATACTAACACCAGTTTTTACGGCGCAGATAAAAGCCATAAACCTTCACCCATCTATCCTGCCGCTTTTTAAGGGTGCGCATGCGATAAAGGAGAGCTTTGAGAGCGACATGATGATAGGCGGTGTGAGCGTGCACTACGTGAGCGAGGAGCTTGACGGGGGCAAACTGATCGCGCAAAGGGCGTTTGAGCGTGAAGACGGCATGAGTTTAGATGAGTGGGAGGCTAAAATTCACGCCATAGAGCATGAAATTTTGCCTGAGAGCATAATAAAAATTTTAACAAAGGAAACAAATGTTTGAATGGTTGAGTTCGCCAGAGGCGTGGATATCGCTACTTACGCTAACTGGCTTGGAGATAGTTTTAGGCATAGATAACATCATATTTATCGCTATTTTAGTAGGCAAACTGCCGCCAGAACAAAGGGGCAAAGGCCGCATTTTAGGGCTTGGCTTTGCGATGATCACTAGGATCATCCTGCTACTTTCGCTATTTTGGATCATGAAGCTTACAAAGCCGCTCTTTAGCATAGGTGAGCTTAGCATCACTGGACGCGATCTAGTGCTCATAATAGGCGGTCTATTTTTGATAGTAAAATCATCAATGGAGATCCACGCAAACGTCACTGGCAAGCATGAAGAGGCTCACGAGAGCAAGTCTCATCCAGGATTTTTCGCGACTATCCTTGAGATAGGCATTTTAGACATAGTCTTTTCGCTTGATAGCGTTATCACCGCAGTTGGCATGGCTCAGCACATCGATATCATGATACTTGCCGTCATCATCGCAGTTGGCGTGATGATGTTTGCCTCAAAGGCGATCTCAGAATTTGTCGATAACAACCCAACGATAAAAATGCTCGCACTAGCATTCTTGGTGCTAGTTGGCTTTGCGCTCGTGCTTGATGGCTTTGGCGTGCATGTGCCAAAAGGCTACATCTACTTTGCGATGGGCTTCTCGCTAGCGGTTGAGTGCCTAAATATCTACGCTAGAAAAAGGGCTTCAAGAGATCAAAAGTAAAAATGAGAGCCAAAATGCAGATAAAAAATTTAGATCACATAGTGATAGTCGAAAGCGACGTTAAAGAGGCGCTAAAAATTTACTGCGACATTTTAGGCATGCGACCAGCCCAGAAAGACGGTCACATTAGCCTAAATTTTGGCTCACAAAAGATAAATTTACATAGGTTTGAGAGAGAGTTTTTACCTGCGGCAAAGCATCCAACAAAGGGTAGCGCTGATATATGTTTTTAGCTAAAAATGACATAGAGGAGGTGCGATTGGAGCTACTTTCAAAAGGTGTGAAGATCGAGCTTGGCGTCGCTAGGCGAAACAGAGCACTTGGAGCAATGAAAATTTATATATTTGTGGCAGAAATTTGATAGAGCTTAGCCCAAATGAAATTTAACAAGAAGACAGCTTGGACCTACTAAAAGACCCGCTAAATAAACTAATCATCTCGCTCTCGCTGCCAGCTGGCGTGGGCATGATGTTTAATACTCTTTACAACGTCACTGGTACATTTTTCGCCGCTAAAATTTCTACCCTTGCAGTTGCTGGCATGGCGATGAGCTTTTTGCTCTACCTAAGTGTCGTTGGCATCGGGCTTGGCTTTGGCTCGGCACTCACCGCGCTAATAGGCAACAGCCTAGGTGCAAACAAACCAAAAATGGCTAAACTTTATGCGGCAAATGGCATCGTTTTTGTGCTTCTTTTTGCCCTATTTATGGGGCTTTGTGGCTATTTGCTAGCGCCAAATTTACTAGTCATTTTAGGAGCTGATCATCACTACATCAATGAAGCACTTGACTATGCTGGCGTCATCTTTCTTGCAGCTCCATTTTTCTTGCTTATAAAATCGCTTAATGGCATACTGGTCGCACTTGGCGATACTAAAAGCTACCGCAACTGGCTATTTTGTGGCCTTTTTATCAACGCATTTTTTTGCTATCTTTTTGCTTTTATCTTTGCTCTTGGCGTAAAGGGTCTTGCTCTAGCAACGGCTAGCGTGCAGTTTTTAGGCATGATCTATCTCTTTTTTAAAGTAAGAAAAAGCAAGATGATAGAGCCTAGAAATTTAGGCTACTTCGTGCCAAATTTCGCCGTCTGGGCAAAGATACTAAAGCAAGCCTTGCCAGCTTGTCTAAACTACCTCTCAAAGTCGCTTGGCTCGCTTGTGCTTCTAAAATTTGTAAGCTTTTACGGCGTAAATGCAGTGGCAGGTTATGGCATAGCCTTAAGGATCGAGCAAATTTTAGTGCTTCCAACCATCGGCATGGCAGCAGGAGTGCTTAGCATCATCTCAAGAAATTACGGCGCTAAGAGCTTTCAAAGAGCGATGCAGTGCTACAAACTATCGCTTCTTTTTTTGCTCATCTACTGCGTCTTTGCCTACATCTTTATCAGGCTTTTTGGCGAGAGCGCGATCAAGCTCTTTGACAGCACGCCAGCCGTGCTAGAAGTGGCAAAGCTCTACCTTGGCATCAACTCACTTGCCTACATGGCTTACGGCACGATCAACATCTCAGGCAGCACGCTACAGGCTATAAAACGCC
>JAHADO010000073.1 GCA_018375265.1 Campylobacter concisus
GGTAGTTTTTGCAGCCACTGGGGCAAGCGGGGCTGGGCTTTTTTTAAAGCTAGTAAATGCCGCCAAAAATAGCTGTGAGGCGCACGTTATAGTTAGTAAAAATGCTATGAAAGTTTTAGAGGCTGAAGAAAATTTGAAGCTAAATTTAGATGATCTTGGCGTAAAAATTTATGATGATCAAGATCTTAGCGCTGGTCCAGCTTCTGGCTCGTTTGGCGTTGAAGCAATGATCATAGCGCCCTGCTCTACTAATACTTTGGCAAAGGTCACAAACGGCATAAGCGACACGCTCATCACAAGAGCTGCAAGTGTCGCGCTAAAAGAGAGACAAACCCTAGTTTTGGGCGTTAGAGAGATGCCATTTTCTACGATCGCACTCTCTCAGATGCAGCTGCTCTCATCTCTTGGAGCCATCATCGCTCCGCCAGTTTTAGGCTACTACGCAGGCATAAAGAGCCTTCTTGATATGGAAAATTTCATCATCGGCAAGTGGCTTGATGCCTTAAAAATAGAAAATAATCTTTACAAAAGGTGGCAAATTTGAAAAAATCTTGCATCTATCCAGGGACCTTTGACCCCATTACAAACGGCCATTTAGACGTTATCATAAGAGCTACGAAAATTTTTGACAAGGTAATCGTCGCAGTTGCAAAAAGTGACAGCAAACAGCCGATGTTCGCACATGAAAAGCGCATTGAAATGGCAAAAGAGGCAGTTTGCGAGCTTGGCAACGTAAGCGTGCTTGGCTTTGATAACTTGCTTGTTGATTTTGCTAAGTCGCATGGCATAAACACCGTCATAAGGGGGCTTCGCGCGGTTAGCGACTTTGAATATGAGCTACAAATCGGCTACGCAAACGCTGCACTTTGGGACGAATTTGAGACGGTTTATCTTATGCCAAGCTTAAATAACGCCTTTATCTCAAGCTCGATCGTCCGCTCAGTCTTGCGCCACGACGGTGACGTGAGCAACCTAGTGCCAGCAAAAATTCTTAAAAATTTAAAGGCGTAAAATGTATGTTTTGTTTGAAGGCATTGACGGCGTTGGCAAGAGCACGCAGATAGAAATTTTAGCTTCTAAATTTAGTGATGCCATCGTCACAAAAGAGCCAGGTGGCACGCAGCTTGGTGAAAATTTACGTGAAATTTTACTAAGCTCAAACATAAAAATAGGCAAAAGAGCTGAAATTTTACTCTTTTTAGCTGACAGGGCTGAGCATTTTGAAAAGTTGATCCAACCAAATTTAGATAGGCTCATTTTAAGCGACAGAGGCTTTATCTCGGGCATCGCCTACGCTTTGGCAAATGATGAAAACTTAGATGAAAACGTGCTTTTAGAACTTAATAAATTTGCACTAAATGATAAATTTGCAGATAAGATCATCTTTTTTGAGGCAAGCCCTGAGCTTATAAGCTCGCGCCTAAAAAGTAGAGGCACCAGCGATAAGATCGAGGCTCGTGGGCTAGAGTATCTTTTAAAAGTGCAAAGTTTGATGAAGCAAATTCTTATCAAAAATGGCTTTGAAACGCTTTTTATAGACGCGTCTAAAAGCATAGAGCTAATTTCAAAAGAGATAGAAAATTTTATAAATTTTAAGTAAAATCACAAAAAAATAAAAAGGATAATGCGATGATAACGGCACTTCGTGGCATGAAAGATATGCTTCCAGCTCGCGCAAAACTTTACGCACAGATAATCAAAACCTGCGAGGAAGTCGCAAAAAACTACGGATATGAGCAAATTTTGACCCCGCACCTCGAGGAGACAGCGCTTTTTAAAAGAAGTGTCGGCGAGAGTAGCGACATCGTGGGCAAAGAGATGTATCAGTTTGAAGACAAAGGCGGCAACGACGTTTGCTTGCGTCCAGAGGGCACAGCTGGCGTGGTTAGAGCATTTATCGAGGCAAAACTTGATAGGGCAAATGTGACAAAACGCTGCTTTTACCATGGCTCGATGTTTCGCTACGAGCGCCCACAAAAAGGCCGCTTAAGGGAGTTTCACCAGTTTGGCTGTGAGTGCTTTGGCGAGGGCAGCGTCTATGAGGATGCGAGCATTATCTTGATGGTGAGCGAAATTTTTAACAGACTAAATATAAAAACAACCCTAAAAATCAACTCGCTTGGCGACGAGAGCTCGATGAAGTCTTACAAAGAAAAGCTTGTCAAATTTCTAGATGAAAACGACGATAAAATTTGCGAAGACTGCAAAAGACGCAAGCTTTTAAACCCTATCCGCGTGCTTGACTGCAAGGTCGAGAGCTGCCAAGAAATTTACAAAAACGCTCCAGTCATCACTGATAGTTTAAGCTGCGAGGCGCAGGCTGATTTTGCAAAACTGCAAGAAATTTTAACAGCAAATGGCGTCAAATTTGAGATAGACACTAAGCTAGTTCGTGGGCTTGACTACTACTGCAAGACGGCGTTTGAGTTTATAAGCAACGAGATCGGCTCACAAAGTGCAGTAGCAGGGGGTGGCAGATACGACAGGCTTGTTGAGTATCTTGGCGGTAGAGCAAGTTACGGCGTTGGTTTTGCGATGGGCATTGAGAGGATAATGGAAATTTTAGGTGAGGCCCAGGATGAGCGAGCTGGAATTTATCTTTGTGCGCTTGATGCGGCGAATGTTGATTTTATCTATAATCTTGGCTCAAAACTTCGCAAGAAATATCAAGTTGAAATTTCTTATGAAGCTAAAAAACTTCAAAAACATCTGCAAAATGCCGACAACAAAAGTGCAAAAATTTTCCTTTGCGTGGGCGAAAACGAGATGAAAGAGAATAAAATTTGGTATAAAAATTTAGAGACCAAAGATGAAAAAACGATAAATTTAGATGAGCTTGAAAAGGAGCTGGGATGAATGATTTTGGACTTAGCTTTTGGGGCAATTCAAATTTTGTGATAGAAGACGGCAAAGTCTGCATAAACGAAGCCAGCAAGCCAGCGATCATCGACATCGTGCGTGATATCAGGGACGATGGATATAGAGGGCCACTACTGCTCCGCTTTCCACACCTTATCCAAAAGCAGATCGAGCAGATCCACGCAAGCTTTGCAAAGGCAAAGAAAGAATTTGCCTACAAAGGCAGCTTTAACGCCGTTTTTCCGCTCAAGGTCAATCAATATCCAGGCTTTGTAAAAAATCTAGTTCGCCTTGGCAAACCCTATAACTACGGCCTTGAGGCTGGTAGTAAGGCTGAACTACTTCTAACTATGGCTTATAACAACGACAAAGCGCCTATAACGGTAAATGGCTTTAAAGATAAAGAGATGATAAATATAGGCTTCATCGCCGCAGAAATGGGGCATAACATCACGCTAACGATCGAGGGCTTAAACGAGCTTGAAGCGATAATCGCCATCGCAAAAGAGCGCTTTAAACCAAAACCAAAGATCGGACTTAGAGTGAGACTACACTCGACAGGATCGGGGCTCTGGGCAAAAAGTGGTGGCATACACTCTAAATTTGGCCTAACATCAACCGAGCTAATAGAAGCTGTAAAGATGCTAAAAAAGGCAAATTTACTTGAAAATTTCACGATGATACACTTTCACATCGGCTCTCAAATAAGCGAGATCCATCCGCTCAAAAAAGCACTCATCGAGGCTGGCAACATCTACGCTGAGCTTAGAAAAATGGGCGCAACAAATTTAAAAGCGATAAATTTGGGCGGCGGTCTAGCGATCGAATACTCGCAGTTTAAAGAGGAGAGCAGCAGAAACTATACTCTAAACGAATACGCAAACGACGTTGTTTATATGCTTAAAACCATAAGCGAGCAAAAAAAGGAGATCGAACCAGATATTTTCATAGAGTCAGGTCGCTATATCGCCGCTTCTCACGCGCTTTTGGTCGCTCCTGTGCTTGAGCTATTTTCTCAAGAATACACCGAAGAGAAGCTAAATTTAAAGAAAAATAATCCAAATTTAATAACCGAGCTAGTTGATCTTTACAAGTCAATCAAGCCTTCAAACGCCCTAGAATACCTGCATGACGCTATCCACCACACCGAGAGCATCCTCACGCTCTTTGATCTAGGCTATGTCGATCTGCAAGATAGATCAAACGCAGAGGTGCTTTTAAGGCTAATTAGCAAAAAAGCTGTCGTGATGCTTGGCAACAAGAGCAACTCGAGCGATCTAACCAAAATTCAAAAAGAGGTTCAAGAGAGATACCTGCTAAATTTCTCGATCTTTCAAAGCTTGCCAGACTTTTGGGGGCTAAAGCAAAATTTCCCTATCATGCCGCTTGACAGGCTCGATGAGCGCCCTACCCTGCCAGCTTCGATCTGGGACATCACTTGCGATAGTGACGGTGAGATCAGCTATGATGACGAGAAAAACCCACTGCTTTTGCACGACGTGGATGTGGAGAAGGAGGATTATTTCTTGGGATTTTTCCTAGTTGGCGCATATCAAGAGGTGATCGGCATGAAGCACAACCTCTTTACTCATCCGACAGAAGCTACCGTGGAGATAACAAGCGATGGCTACAAGATCACAAATTTACTAGAGAGCCAGTCGATCCTTGATATCATGGAGGATATGGACTACGATATCTACGAGATCCAAGACACTCTAAATGAACGCTTAGAGAAATCAACTCTGATAAACGAAACACAAAAGAAGCAAATTTTGGGCGAACTTTATCTATTTTTAAATGATAATAGCTACTTAAAGACAATCAACTAAAAAGGACGAAAATGCAACTAGCAAACAGAATGCAAACATTGAGTGAATCAATCACAATCGCGATCAGTACAAAAGCCAAAGAGATGAAGGCTGCTGGCATCGACGTGATCTCGCTTTCAGCTGGTGAGCCTGACTTTATGACTCCAAAAAAGATAAGAGAAACTGTAAAAAACGCACTTGATAACGATAGCAAAAGCGGCAAATACACGCCAGTGCCGGGCCTGCCTGAGGTCATTGACGCCATTAGAGCAAAGCTAAAAAGAGATAACGGACTTGACTACAAAGCAAATCAAATCATCACAAACATCGGCGCAAAACACTCACTTTTTAATGTATTTCAAGCACTTATCAACCCAGGCGACGAGGTCATCATCCCCTCTCCATACTGGGTGAGCTACCCTGAGATCGTTAAATTTAGTGGCGGCGTGCATGTCTTGATCGAAGCAGACGAGAGCACAAATTTCAAAATAACAGCCCAGCAACTAAAAAAAGCGATCACACCAAAAACCAAAGTCTTTTCGCTAAATCACCCGACAAACCCAACTGGAGCCGTATATACAAAAGATGAGATCGCGGCATTTGGCGAGGTTTTAAAGGGCAGTGATATCATCATCACAAGCGATGAAATTTATGAAAAAGTGATCTACGGCAAGAAATTTCACGCAGTAGCCTCAGTAAGCGAGGATCTTTTTAAAAGAACGGTCACTATAAATGGACTAAGCAAGTGTGGCGCGATGCCTGGCTGGAGATTTGGCTATATAGCAAGCTCAATGGACTGGCTCATTGCTGGCATCAAAAAGCTTCAAAGCCAAAGCACAAGTAACATCAGCTCGATCGTGCAAATAGGCGCTATCCCATCGCTTCTTGGCGAAACTGATGACGATATCGAAAACATGAGAAAAGAGTATGAAAGAAGACGCGATGTGGCAGTTGAGATGATAAATGCTATCCATGGGTTAAGCGTAGTTAAGCCTGATGGAGCGTTTTATCTATTTGTAAAATGCAAAGATATAGATGGCGACTCACTTAGATTTTGCAAAAAGATGCTTGAAGAGGTAAATGTAGCGACCGTACCAGGCGTGGGCTTTGGCATGGATGGATACTTTAGAATTTCTTTTGCGACAGACATCGAGAGCATAAAAAGAGCGATCGAGAGGATCGCAAATTTTGTAAAAAGCTACAAAATTTAATGATCAAATTTAGAGTAAATGGCAAAATTTTCGAGCTTGAAAACGATATAAGCGTTTATGATTTTTTAGCTCAAAATGGCTATGAGCTTAAATTTATAGCCCTTGAGCGAGACGGAGAAATTTTGCCAAAAAAGCTTTGGCGTGAGCGCTTCATGAGCGAAGCCAAAGCCTATGAGATCGTCACTTTAGTTGGCGGTGGATGAGGAGAAAATGATAGAGATTGTATTAAATGGCGCAAAATTTAAGGTGCCAGTAAAGAGCCTTAGCGAGCTAAAAGAGCTTGCACTTGGCGATAAAGAGAGTGAAATTTATAAATTTTTAGAGAAATTTAATGCAACCGAGCCAGACATTTTTATCGTTGATGGCTTTGCTATAAAAGAAGATAGCGAGCTAAAAGATGGCTCAAATGTCGTATTTATAAGGCGTGGCGTGATGCCTGAGCGTGAAGTTTTACGCGCGATGATCGCTTCACGAAACAGCCCTGAGCTAAATTTAGCCCTAAGTAAAGCCGTGATCGGCGTGGCTGGACTTGGCGGTCTTGGCTCAAATATCGCGCTAAGCCTAGCAAGAGTTGGCGTAAAAAAGCTAGTGCTTGCTGACTTTGACGTCGTTGAGCCAAGTAATTTAAACCGCCAGCAGTATTTCGTCCGCCACATCGGCTTAAAAAAGACGCAGGCGCTTAAAGAGCTGATAAATGACGTCAATCCCTTTGTTGAGGTCGAAACTCACGATATATTTTT
>JAHADO010000074.1 GCA_018375265.1 Campylobacter concisus
TGCTCAAATTTCTCTCTTGCATCTTTAAAATAGTCCCAAACAAGCTCGTTTAGATAGGCTTTAAAGTGTCCGTGACCCTCGCCGCCTCGCTCATATCTAGCTTGCAAGTCGCGCTGTCCGCTCTCATCTAAGAAAAGTTTTGCGATGTTATAGACGTTGCAGTTTTGCCACTGCTTTGGCTCTTCAAGTGGCGTGCCATCAGTCACGATGCTTGAAATTTGCTTTTTAAGCGTCTTGGCGTCCGCGAAGATATCGATCGTATTGCCGTAGCTTTTGCTCATCTTTTCGCCGTTTGTGCCAGGCACGGTAGCGACATTTTCGTCAATCTTTGCCTCAGGCAGAGTGAAAATCTCGCCATGTTCGTTGTTAAATTTGATCGCGATATCACGCGCGATCTCTACGTGCTGGATCTGGTCTTTGCCCACAGGCACGACCTGCGCGTTATAAAGCAAGATATCAGCCGCCATCAAAACCGGATAGCTAAAGAGTCCGTGGTGCGAGCTAAGACCCTTTGCGACCTTGTCTTTGTAGCTGTGCGCGCGCTCAAGTAGCCCCATAGGCGTGTACTGACTTAGCACCCAGTAAAGCTCAAGTACGTCTTTAACGTCGCTTTGTACCCAGAAAATGCTCTTGTTTGGGTCGATCCCAAGCGCCAAAAATGCACACGCAGCGTCAAAGGTGTTTTGCTTTAGCGCTTTGCCGTCGCTAAGGCTGGTCATCGCGTGGTAGTTTGCTATAAACATAAACATCTCGTTTTGCTCTTGCATATCAACCATCTGCTTTATCGAGGCAAAATAGTTGCCAAGGTGTAGTTTGCCGGAGGGTTGGAGGCCGGTTAATACTCTCATCTTATCCTTTCAAATTTTGGCTTTGACTTTTTCGCTTATGCTTCGTTGAAATTTTGTTTTCAAGCTCGGCAGACCATGTGTCTAGCCCTCACTTAAAAACAAAATTTCGCCTCGCCTAAACAAAAAATTCTTTGCCGAAACGTTTAAATTTTAACATCACGTTAGACTTTATGCGTCTAGCTTGATCTTAAAATTTATCTCGCAGACTAAATGCCTAGTCTTGATTAAAATTTGACTTCACAACATTTGTCGCTTTAGCGTTGCGAACAAAGAGAAGCAAAAAATCATCTCACGATACTTCGCCAAAATGCTTTTTTAAATTTTAACATCACGTTATACTTTATGTGTCTAGCTTGGTCTTAAAATTTGACTGCACAACATTTACCGCTTCAGCGCTCTAACAAAATAAAGCAAAATTTATCTCAAAATTTTGCCAAAATTTCTCACTACAAAACGTTAAATTTGGCCCAACATCACAAATTCCAACACCGCGCCAGACAGCCATCTAGCCTGATCTTGAAATTTATAGTTGCAAGCAGTTTGCGCCACTTTGTAACTAAACTTTTAAAAGTATCCTTATCTCTTTTACGATCTGCTTTGGAGTTTTGCCCTCCACTTCAACGATATAATCAGCCTTTTTCTCATAGAGCTTCTCTCGCTCCAGATGAAGCGCCTCAGCCTTTTTTAAGTCGCTTAAAAGTGGGCGTTTGGCGAGTTTTTTCTCGCTATTTTTGCTATTTTTTAGCCTTTGCATGATCGCTTCAAAGCTTGCTTTTAGATAGATCACGGTGCCTATTTTGTTTAAATTTTTAACCTTTGCAAATCCCCCACCTGTCGAGATGATCGCATTTTTGACATTTGTGGCTAGAAATTTGGCAAGATCTTTTTCAAGCTGCCTAAAATGCTCTTCGCCAAATTCATCAAAGATAGCTTTTATCTTCATATTTTGTGAGCTCTCTAGCAGGTCGTCGCAGTCAAGGTTCATCGTCTTTAGCGCCTTGCTTAGCGCCCTTGCGGTTGTACCCTTGCCAACACCCATAAACCCTATCAAAACGATATTATTGTTCTTTGTCTTCATCACTCTCTCCACGTTTTTTAGGGATTAGCACGATAGGCACGCCAGCTAAGCTAAAGCTCTCTCTAAGCTTATTTGTCAGGTAGCGTTTGTAGCTAAAGTGCAGGCATTTTGGGCGGTTCATTATGAGCGCTATCATTATAGGCGCTGTTTTAAACTGCACTGCGTAGTAAATTTTCACGACCCTGCCTTTATCTCGTGGCAGTGGATGCGCCTTGGTCGCTTCGCCGATCACTTCATTTAGCTTTGAAGTTTGAATTTTTTGGGTGTAGTTTTTGTAAATTTCAACTATGAGCGGGTAAATTTTATGCACTCTTTTGCCACCAAGTGCCGAAACGCTGATGATCGGCGCATATGAGAGAAATTTAAACCTATCTTTTATCTCTTTGCAAAGCTCGTCAAATTCTTCGCTGCTTTTGTCCCATTTGTTTAGCACGATGATGACGCCAAGCTCAAATTTCGAGGCGATGCCAGCGATACGCTCATCAAGCTCAGTTAGCGGCTCAGAGCTATCAAGCACAAGTAGTGCCACGTCTGTCTCTTCTAAAATTTTCTCAGTTCTATTTAGCGCGTATCTCTCGATGCCCTCGATCTTGCCACGCTTTCTGATACCAGCAGTATCGACAAACTCAAAAACTCTGCCATCATGCTCGTAAATTTCATTGACTGGGTCGATCGTAGTGCCTGCTACGTCGCTAACAACGGCGCGGCTCTCTTTTACAAGGGCGTTTAGAAGTGAGCTTTTGCCGACATTGACGCGGCCTATGATACCAACTCTTATGTTTTTGCTCTCGTAGTCTATCTCGTCGCTTAGCTCGCCCTCGTCGTTATAGTTTTCTAAAAAATCATCAAAATCTTCGCTTGTATCGGCCTTTATCTGCACCTTGCTCTCTAGGTGTTTTGCTAGCCAGATGCTAAGCTCATCGACGCCGGTGTTGTGACTTACTGAAATTCCAAAGGCATTTTTTGCGCCAAAACTTACAAATTCCCACTCTCTTTGCTCGTCTTTTTTGCTGTCGATTTTGTTGATGACTAGAGCGATTGGTAAATTTAGCTTGCTAAGCTCGTAAAAAATGGCTCTATCCTCGTCATCTGGCATCATTTTGCCATCGACCATGTAGAGGATAACGTCTGAGTTTTTAGCCTCTGCTAAGGTCTTTGCTTTTACGTTTTTAAAAAGCTCGCTGCTATCATCAAGCCCGCCGCTGTCGATTAATATACACTCTTTGCCCTCAACTTCGATCTTAGCTTTATTTGTATCTCTTGTAGTGCCGCTAACGTCGCTTGTTATGGCGATGCGTCTTCTTGCTAAGCGGTTAAAAAGTGAGCTTTTGCCGACATTTGGCTTGCCTACTAATATTACTTTTTGCAAATTTTGTCCTTTTTATGATGGCTGATTATACAAATTTTTCTCTTATATAAAGTATAAAATTACGCTTAAAAGCGCCGAAATAAAAGAAAAAATCAACCAAAATTTAAGCCATTTTTTATTAAAATGAGTGCTTTAAATTTAGAGGTTTTTACGATGTTAAAAAGGTTTTATATTTCACATCTTGGCATTTTTTATATGCTCTTTGCTTGCTTTATGTTTGCCGTGACTGGCGCATTTGCAAAGTATCTGAGCAAAGATATGCCTTCTATCGAAGTTGTTTTTTTTAGAAATTTGATCGGACTTTTCATCGTCATCTACGCCATCTATAAATTTCCATTTAAACAAACTGGCGGGCACTTTTTCTTGCTGATGTTTCGCGGTTTTGTGGGTACGGTGGCGCTTTTTGCCTTTTTTTACAATGTCGCGCACGTAAATTTAGCCACAGCCTTTACATTTCAAAAGACAAATCCAATCTTCACAGCCATTCTCGCAGCTATCGTGTTTAAGGAGCGGCTAAGCTCGCTTGGCTGGTTTGCTGTCTTTTTGGGATTTGGCGGGATTTTGCTTGTTATCCAGCCAAATTTAGGTATCAATAAAACCGATATCATCGGCATTTGGAGCGGCCTTGGAGCGGCTATTGCCTACACGAGCGTCAAGGAGTTAAACAAGAGCTACGGCACAAATATCATCGTGCTAAGCTTCATGCTTTGGGGCTCATTTTTGCCGCTTATTTGCATGGGGATGGCTGAGTTTTTCACCTATGAGCCTCTGGATTTTTTATTTTCTAAATTTGCTATGCCAAGCTGGCACAACGTCGTTTTTATCTTGCTAATGGGGCTTAGTGGCTACTATTTTCAGGCGTTTATGACAAAGGCATTTGCAGTTGGCAAAAAAGCTGGTGTGATCGCTGCGGTTAGCTATGCAGACGTCATTTTTACGCTTATCATTGGCTATTTTATGGGCGATGCGTTGCCAAATCACCTAGCACTCGCAGGTATCGTGCTTGTTGTGGTGAGTGGAATTTTAGTTGTTAAAGAAAAATAAAGGAGAAAAAATGATCTTAATCGCTGGACCTTGCGTGATAGAGAGCAAAGAGCTTGTTTTTGAAGTAGCAAAAAGGCTAGTTAAATTTAATGAAAATCCAAAGCTTGATTTTTACTTTAAGTCTAGCTTTGACAAGGCAAATCGCACGAGTATTAGCTCATTTCGTGGCCCTGGGCTAGAGAAGGGTTGTGAAATTTTAGCTGAAGTAAAAAAAGAATTTGGCTTTAAAATTTTAACCGATATCCACGAGAGCTATCAAGCTCAGCCAGTTGGCGAAGTGGCTGATGTGCTGCAGATCCCTGCATTTTTGTGCCGCCAAACCGACCTTTTAGTAGCAGCTGCAAAGACAAAAGCGGTCGTAAACATCAAAAAAGGGCAGTTTTTAGCGGCATCTGCTATGAAGCACTCTGTTAAAAAGGTGCTTGAAACAAGGGGTGTGAGTGGCGATGGATACGAGGTCGCAAAGGCAAATGGCGTCTGGCTAACGGAGCGTGGAAGCACCTTTGGATATGGAAATTTAGTCGTTGATATGAGAAATTTGGTGATGATGAGAGAATTTGCGCCAGTCATTTTTGACGCGACTCACAGCGTGCAGATGCCAAGCGCACTTGGCGAAAAAAGCGGCGGAGACGCTAGATTTGTGCCTTATCTTGCAAGAGCAGCAGCTAGCGTTGGGGTGGATGGATTTTTCTATGAGACGCACATAAACCCTTGCGAAGCGCTTTGCGACGGACCAAATATGCTAAATTTAGACGAGCTTGAAAAGGTCGTAAATGACACGCTAAAGATAGAGGAAATTTTAAATTTTTAAACAAAGGATAGAAGTATGAAAAGGATTTTAGCGCTACTTTTAGGAGTGTTGTTTTTAGTAGGTTGTGGCTCATCTCAGCCAAAGGTGCCACTTGCTGGCAAGTATAAATTTGTGGGCATTAGCTACACTCATGTGCAGCGCCACGAGCCGACAAAATTTTTATACCAAAGCCCAAAAATGATCGAGAAAAAGTATAACAAGCAAATTTTAGGGGCGCTTACAAAAGAAAATTTGCTCGATCCAAATTCTAGCGACGAGCTAAAGATAAAGATAACTCACCGCAGAGAATTTATAGGCGAGGCGACCTTTGCTAAAAGCGACAGGATGGGCAATATCTACCTTACTTACGAGGTAGAAGTCGTTAGAAATGGCGAAGTTTTGAGGCATTATGGCTCTAGTGAGTTAAGGTTTGACCCTGGAGTCTTTGGAAATTTAAAGGGGCTAGTTGGACAAAATAACGATGATAGCTTGGAAAATAAGGCGATTAGCGCAAATGTAAAAGAGATCGTTGATACCATAAAAGGCATGAAGTAAATTTATGTCAAACAGAGGTTTTTTGTGGATATTGCTTGGTGCGGTGGCTGAGTGTGGCTGGGCGTACGGGCTAAAGCACACTTCAAATTTAAGTGAATTTTTGCTTACGACGTTGCTTGTAAGCATAAGTTTTGTCTCGTTTATGAAGGCTTTAAAGTATCTGCCTGTAAGTGTCTCTTATGCAGTATTTGTGGGCTTTGGAACGGCTTTTATCGTCATAGCTGAGATCGTTAGCGACTACGCAGCAAGCGGGATCATGCCAAATTTCATTAGGCTATTTTTCATAGCGACGCTCATTTTAAGCGTGCTTGGGCTAAAAGGGATGAAAGAATGATCCACTTTTTAGCGCTTTTACTAGCCGGATGTTGTGAGGTCTCTGGCGTCTTTTTTATCACGAAATTTTCAAAAAGCACAGGCGTAAAAAAATGGGCAAATTTCATCCTTTTGCTTGGAAATTTCGCCCTTTCTTTAACGCTACTTAGCTATGCGATGCAAACTATCGCTATGTCGGTGGCGTATGCGATCTGGACGGGCATCGGAGCGATCGGAGCAGTCGTGGTGGGCGTAGCTTTTGAAGGTGAAAAGATAAATTTTAAAAAGGCCTTGTTTTTAGCGCTCATTATCTTTAGTGTGGTGATGTTAAAGATCGTTTAAGGAGCAAATTTGGAAGTAGTAGAGCAGGTCACGTCGCGAGATAAGACCATTGTAAAAACAGGTATTATAGGTATAGTGACAAATGCCATTTTAGCGGCTATAAAGGCTGTAGTGGGCTTTGCTAGCGGCTCGATTGCTATCATCTTAGATGCGGTAAATAACCTAAGCGACGCACTTTCGTCGGTCATTACCATTGTCGGTATAAAAATAGCTGGGAAAAGCCCAGATAAAGAGCATCCATTTGGTTACGGCAGAGTGGAGTA
>JAHADO010000075.1 GCA_018375265.1 Campylobacter concisus
TAAAACTACCATCCATGCATATTTCATATGCGCACCAAAGGTATAAATTCCTTTTAATTTACCCATTACTCCAACGCCAGCTGCTGAGCCAAAGCTGATCATCGAACCGCCGATGCCAGCTGTAAGTGTCACTAATAGCCACTGACTCATTGCCTCGCCTGCATCAGCTCCCATAGCTGGATTTGCTTTTAAGACAGCTGACATAACAGGGACGTTATCAACGACTGCTGAGAGGAAGCCAACTCCGATATTTACAGGTGTTGAGCCAAATTTATCATAAAGTGACACAGCGTAATTTAAAAATCCAGCAAAGTGAAGAGCACCAACTGCAGCTAAAATTCCAAATAAGAAAAATAGCGTGTTATTTTCGATCTTTGACATGTAGTGAAAGACGTTCATAGGCTCTTCGTCTTTGTGAGCTTTTTTGAAATAATATGTATAAAGACTAAGCAGTGAGAAGCCAAACATCATGCCCCACATCGCTGGTAAGTGAAATAACTGGTGCATCATAACTGCACAAAAGATAGTAAATGCACCTATGAAGATAACCGCTTTACCGCCTTTTTTCATAACCACTTTTGGTTCATTTGCCACGTCAAAATGAGGCGCAGTATTTGGCACGATGCGTGAAAGTAAAAACGCTGTCACAAACCAGCCGATAAATGAAGCTGGGAAAAGTGCGAAAAAGTCTAAAAATGGTGACTTGCCAGCTGCCCAAACCATAAGTGTAGTGATATCGCCAAATGGACTCCACGCTCCGCCTGCGTTTGCTGCTACGACAATGTTTATCGCACCTGCGACTAGGAAATTTGTATTATTTCTATCTATCGTTAAAAGAACGGTTGATAGGATAAGCGCTGTTGTTAGGTTATCAGCCACTGGGCTAATGAAAAACGCCAAAATACCAGTTAGCCAAAATAGCTTTCTGTAGGTGTAGCCTTTTGAAACTAGGTTGTATTTAAGTGCGTTAAATACATCTCTTTCAACAAGTGCTTCGATAAATGTCATCGCTACCATTAAGAAAAATACGATCTGAGCTATCTCTAAGATCAGGTGATTTACCTCGTGCTCTAGCGAATGCACATCCATGCCGTTTATAAGCATATAAACGCCGATTAGCAAAAACATAAAAGTGCCGATAAAGATGGCAGGTTTTGCCTTGTCGATGTGAAAATTCTCTTCTGCTGCTATGAAAAAGTACCCAACAACAAAAATGATAAGCGATAAAATCCCCGCCCATGTAGTAGTTAAGTCAATAGCCGCAGCTTCTCCGTCAGCACCAAAGGCTATAGCAAAAAACAAGCCTAGAAGTCCAAATAACCTCATATACTCTCCTTGTAAGATAAAAATTTGCGTATTTTACTTAAATGAGCCTAAAATTTAGGTTAGTTAAATTTATTAAGCTTGCATTACATTTTTATCTTACGCCAAATTTAAGATCAAATTTTATTGATCTTATCTGTTTTTTTCTCTTTCACAGGTGCATCGCCATAAAATGGATCGTCCTTGTAGCCGCAACCACTAAATGCAAAAAGAGCAAAAATTAAAATAAAAGATGATAAGATTGCCTTATGAAAAACGCCAAATTTATGATAGATGCTATCCACGAAAATCCTTTGTATAAAGAAAAATTAAGCATGGCAGACGAGTGCCAAGAGCTTCTTCGCCTAATGGGTAAAGCAAAGCGATTTTACATAGCTTTTTGCTATGTTAGAGAAGGCATTTTAACCTTCGTTCTCACTCATCCCTCTGGGCTTTTGGAGCTTAGACGTGATAGTAGTATAAATGATATAAAAGGGTTATTAAAAACCTTTTGCAAATTTAATAAAAATAGCATTTTTGCAAGCGTCATCGAGCCAAAACCTCTTAGCGAGATCAACTATATAAAAAATAAAAAAGAAGAAAATATAAGATTTATCGTGAGCAAATATCTAAAATTTTTCACGCCACAACCTACGCAAAGATCAAATTTCATAATGCCAGCTAGCAAGGGCGAGTTTAAAAATTTAGCCACAAATGAGCAAATTTATAAGAAATTTGAAGAGCTAAGAGAAATTTTGCTAAAGAAAAATGAGCAGGTAAGATGCTAATAGACGAGATAAGAACGCTTCCAAACGAGCCTGGCGTATATCAATATTTTGACGCTCAAAACAGACTTTTATATGTAGGCAAGGCCAAAATTTTAAAAAACAGGGTCAAAAGCTACTTTAAATTTACCCCAAGCCTCGCCCCAGCTGAAAAACTAAGCCCAAGAATTTCAAAGATGATAAGCGAGGCTGTGCATCTTGAATACATCGTCACGCCAAGCGAGGCAGACGCGCTTATACTTGAAAATTCATTTATCAAGCAACTTAAGCCAAAATACAACATCTTGCTTCGTGACGACAAGACCTATCCTTATATCTTTATAAATTTAAACGATGAATTCCCTAGATTTGAGATCACTAGAAAGGTAGTAAAAGGCTCAAATATACGCTACTTTGGGCCATATTTTAGTGGAGCAGGAGAGCTTCTTGAAGCGCTTTATCTAAATTTCAACCTAGTTCAGAAAAAGTCCTGCATCAAAGGCAAAAAAGCCTGCCTTTTTTACCAGCTAAAACGCTGCTATGCCCCGTGCGAGGGCAAAATTTCAAAAGAAGACTACGCCAAAATAGTTGCTGATGCTACAGCCGCTTTGCAAAATCCAAATTTGTTAATCGCTCGCCTTGAAGAGCTCATGCTAAACTACGCCAAAGCCGAAGACTACGAGCAAGCAGCCGCGACTAGAGATAAGATGCAAACGCTTAAAAATATGCAAACAAAGGTTGAAGTTGATCTTGCCAAGCTTGAGGACTTTGAGGCCTACTCAGTCGCTTGCGTGCACGATATGATCTGCGCGGTGAGATTTAGCGTGCAAAGCGGCAAGATAACAGGCGTAAAAACCGATATCACGCAGGCTAAAAACGCTCAAAAAGACGAGATAAACGAGGCTTATAAGCAGGCCATTTTAAAAAGCTTTATCGCCACTCAGCCAATAATCAGCACCAAAATTTACGTCAATGAAAACTTTGAAGATAGCGAGCTGGTGGAGGAAATTTTAAATGAGAGATTTGGGCGTAAATTTAGCATCACATGCCCAAAAATAGGCGACAAGCGTAAAATTTGCGAGATCGCTACAAAAAACGCTGAAGTAAGCATAGAAAAATACCTAAAAACGCACGATAACGAGCTACTAAATGAGATAAAAGAGTATTTTAATCTAGCTCACACGCCTTACGTGGTCGAGGCTTACGACAACTCGCACCTTTTTGGCGAGGCAAGTGTCGGGGCGATGGTGCGCTATGAGCATGGCGAGTGGGCGAAGCAAAACTACCGCCACATGCATCTAAGCTCCAAAAACGACTACGATCAGATGAGAGAGAGCCTCACTGCTAGAGCACTTAGGTTTGACAAGCTTAGTCCGCCTGATCTTTGGGTTATTGACGGGGGCGAAGCACTTTTAAATTTAGCCTGCGAAATTTTAGCAAGTAGCGGGGCAAACGTCGATGTGATCGCTATCTCAAAAGAAAAAATAGACACCAAAGCTCACCGCGCAAAGGGCGAGGCGAAAGATAAAATTTATACAAAAAATGGCAGTTTTAGCCTAAGCACGAGCGATAAAAAGCTGCAGTTTTTCCAAAAAATGCGCGATGAGAGCCATAGATTTGTCATCAGTTTTCACAGAAAAACAAGGCAGAAAAACGATATGCAAAGATCAGTGCTAAGACAAGCTGGCGTTTCTGAGGGCAGTATCGCGAAATTAATCAGCTTTTACGGAAGTTTTGATAAAATCAGCGAAGCAAATTTAGACGAAGTGGCAAAAATAACAAACAAAAGCGTGGCAGCAAAGCTTTTAACGCTCAAAGAAGGAAATTTGAAGTGATAATATACGATAAAAACGGTCAAATTTTAGCGATGGGAGATATCTCTCTTGGTCTGCTTGAATTTAAAGATATAAGGGAGTTTTTAAGCGAGCATAAAGACATTAACGAGCTAGTTTTAGACTACAAAGAGTCTGGAGTTTTTATAGATTATCTAGCTAAAAGACCAAATTTAAGAGTAAATTTAAAGACCAAAAACGGCAAAATTTTAAATGCGACGCTTAAATTTTCAAAGATCAGCTCAGTAAAAAATGAAGAGTATTTTGAGCTTTTAATCCTCGATCAAACAGAAATTTACAGCCAAAACCAGCAAGCTGCGATGAAAGCAAAGACAAAGCTTCGCTTGCCAAATTTAAAGGTAGATGAAAAAGAGCTTTTAGATAAAGAAGAAGAGGTCTTAAATGAGAGCTGGTTTAGCGAAACGGCTAGCTTTTTAAATTTAAGCAAAAGCGAGTTTGCAACCTATCTTGGTATATTTTTAAGCAAAGCCAAAGATAAGATGATCTTTATCCAAAGTGCGGTGCAAGCGCGAGATACTAAATTTTTAGAAGAGAGCATAAAGATATTAAAAGAGCCAGCGCTAAATTTAAAGATCACTCCGCTTGTGGCAAATTTCGATGCACTACTTACTAGACCAAACAAGATCAAAAAGATCACTCAGATAAACGAAAGACTAAGCGAAATAAGCACGCTTTGCAATAAATTTTCAAAAAGGCTTGGCAATGAGGGTTAGTAAATTTTTAGTTCTTTTGCCGATATTTTTGGCAGCTTTCGCTTGCTTTTATAGTGGCGCGCTCTACTTTGATAAATTTAGGATCTCTTATGCCATAAATAGTGAGGTAAAAAGAGAAAGTTTGATAAGAAAAACCTTAGATGCGATCGTTTCAGAAAGAATAGCTTACGAAAGATACAGCCAAACTAGGTCGCCACAAGACGAGACGGCTTTAAGAGAGGCAAATGCTGCTAAGAATTTGTTTGTAAAAAGTTTATCAAACAGCCTTTCTAACACACCAGATGATAAAAGGATAAGAGATAGGCTAAATGAAGTTTTAAAAAACGCAAATGCAAGTTGGGAGAGCTCTAATCTCTCGTTTCTTAGCTTTGTTGAGTTAGCAAATTCTGCTGTTGAAAGTGGGCAAATTTTATTTAGAGATGTTGCTTTAGACATTGATATCAAGCGTCATATACTCTCTTTACTTAGAACCTATGAGCTGCTTCAAAACGTAAATACCACAAAAGAGCACATCTTGGCCGTGCTTATGGGTAAAGAAAAAATTACCGAAAGTTCGCTAAAACAATCTCTAGATAGCCTTAAATACAACGATATAAATGCAAATTTACTCCCAAATGGCGACATAAAAGACAACATAATAAGAGATATAGATAGGCTTGATAATATAGAGATCTCTCAGGGCTATGACGAGATCCGCCTTAAGCTAAAGCTAAAAAATGAGCTAACACGTGATGAAATTTTGCAGATATATACCTTTGAAAGCAATAGAGCCAAGCTCTTTAGCAAGATAGCAAATGTCTTAAGTGACGAGCTAAAGAGACTAAATGATAACTTTAGAGTAAAGGTGCTTAGTCTAACATTTTTGATGTTTTTTCTATCGCTTTGGCTCTTTTACGCTGGCTATAAAACATACATCTGGCTAAAAGCTCTAGAAAATTTAAACCAAAAAATGAAGCTTGTAAGAGATGAGATTTTAAAAAGAGGTGATAGAAATCCACAAAATTTAATAGAAAGTTTCATTGCGCTATATAAAGAGCTACTTCAAAAATATGAGCAAGAAAGAAGCTTTGCTGCGATAAAAGATAGGCTGCTTGTTAGGCTAAATAAGAAATTTTACCTCTCAAAAGAGCAAATTTTAAGCTCGGTCGCTACGCTAAAAAAAGATGAAAATGTCCTTAAAAATGAGCTTGTTTTTGAAAATTTAGAAAAAAATAGCCAGATAATCGCGATAAATTACAGCAATATAAAAGGCTTGCTTGATAGCAAAAATGGCGAGTTAAGCCTAAATTTAAAGCCATTTAACCCACAAATTTTGTTTTCAAATATCCTTGAAGCGCAGATACCTTTTACGCAAGAGAAAAAGCTAAATTTCTTAACCTATCTTGACGCAAACATTAGCGATGAGCTGGAGGGTGATAGCGAGAAGATAAGCGTCGTCTTTGGCTCTATCATGCAAGCTGTCGTGACAAAATGCGATAAATTTGCCAACTTGATAGTAGAGATAAAAAATGTCAGCGACGCTCTTAGTCAAAGTGGCCTTTTACTCATCGAAACAAAGATAAGGACAAATCAAATTTTCATAAATGAAGAGCAGATAAAAGCTTTAAACGCAGAAGATGAAAATGAGATAAATGACGAAGAGAGCGAGTTTTATCTAAGACTTGCCGGCTTTTATCTAAAGCTTTTTAACTCAAGCCTTGACATAAGCACGCTTGGCGGAGCTGGTAATGAGTTTAAATTTATCCTTAGTCTAAAAAAAGTGCAAAAACTGCAAAATTTCAGCCTAAATCACGAGCTAAGGATCGCGTATCTGCCTGATATAAATGCAAAATATAATGAATTTTTCGCAGCCACTTTAGAAGATATGGGGCTTAGGTTTCAAAATATCATCTCAAACAACCAAGCACTAGCGAAAAACTACGACATCGTCTTTGCA
>JAHADO010000076.1 GCA_018375265.1 Campylobacter concisus
TAAAGTCCATATCGCCGTCGTGGTCTTCAAGGCCCATGATATCAGTTAAAACAGCGTGTTTCTCGCCCTCAAATATAAGACCCATAGCAACACCAGCGACTAGTTTTTGGGTATTGACCCCAGCTGCTCTAAGTGCGAGCGAACCACCGCAAACGCTAGCCATAGAGCTTGAACCGTTACTCTCTAAAATTTCTGAAACGACCCTTATCGTGTATGGAGATGCTAGATCGATGCTTGGTGCAAGGGCACGTTTGGCTAAATTTCCATGTCCAAGCTCACGTCTGCCAGGAGCTTTAAGTGGGCTTGCTTCGCCGACGCTAAAGCCTGGAAAGTTGTAGTTAAACATAAATTTCTCAACCAAAGGAGCTTTTTCAGTTAGGATGTCATACATCTGAGCATCACTATCTGTGCCAAGAGTGGCGACAACTAGCGCCTGAGTTTGACCTCTTGTAAAGAGACATGATCCGTGAGCATTTGGAAGGACATTTGTCTCTATGCTAATAGGTCTAACCACTTCAAGTCCGCGTCCGTCGGCTCTAACGCCCTCGTTTATGATCTGCTCTCTTACTATTTTCTTTTTATATTTACCAAGAACATTTGAGATGACAGCCTCGTCCCAGCCCTCTTTTTGAGCTACCTCATCGCTTGAAATTTGTTTAGCGATCTTGCCAAGCTCGCTTGCACGCTCGCTCTTTGCCATTTGATTGATCGCGTTTTTAACCTCTGCTTTATAAAATTTATCGATGTAAATAGCGATATTTTCGTTTTCTATCTCTGGTTTTAGCTCAAGTGCGGCATCCTCTTTTTTATGCTCTTTAAACGCCTCTTCATAAGCGCTGCTAGCTCTTAGTATAGCCTTACCAGCAAAGTCAATGGCCTCAACCATCTTATCTTCACTAAATTCATTCATCACTTGCTTTTGCGCCATGCTATCGCTTAGGCTAGGATCTATCATCGGCTCGATCGCTACCATCGGTATGAGTTGCGTAGTTTGCTGAGGCAAGCTTCTCATCTCGATCATCAAAAGCTCATCTTTTGTGCCAGCAACATAAAGATCGATCGCGCTTTGTTTTAGCTCAGAGTTGCTTGGATTGATAACAAATTTATCATCTATGTAGCCAACCCTTACGCCACAAACTGGGCGATTTACAGGGATGTCACTAAGATAAAGCGCAACTGAAGCCGCATTTAGGCTCACAACTTGCAGATCAACCTCAGGATCAGCTGAAAGCACCATGACAACGATCTGCGTTGGGTATGCGTAGCCTTTTGGAAAAAGTGGGCGAAGTGATCTATCTATAATGCGAGCTGTTAGTGTCTCAAAGTCGCCTGGCTTGGTCTCACGCTTGATGTAACCACCTGGTATTTTGCCAGCTGCGTAAGCTTTTTCGATGTATTGCACCGTTAGAGGCAAAAAGTCCTCTTCAACTTGCACATCTTCTCTTGCCACAGTTGCTAAAACTACGGTGTTTTTCACCCTTAAAAGTACTGCCCCGCTAGCTTGTTTAGCTACTTTATTAAGGTCAAAAATTTCGACCTGATTATTGACTTCTATACTATATTGCATTATTTTTATCTCCTTGTTGTTTTTGTAACGGTAAATAGTGAGGGCTCTCTTCTAATATCGACATGATGCGCTCGCTCGTAGCCTCGATCTTTTTCTCGTAATACGAATCCACATCGATAAAATCAACGATCTTGTTTATCGTGTAAATTTCATCGACCATATCATTTAAATTTGCAAAGACATCAGTGGCTATCATCGGCGTTGCGTATGAGATGGACTTTACCTTCACATCAAGCAGCGTCTTTATGCAAATGAGTGCCGTCATGCCAGTCTCGCACCCCTCATCGATCAGTAAAATATTCTTGCCCTTTAACTCTCCTATCAAATTTCCTTTTCTATATTTATAGACATTTTTTAAAATTTTCTCTTCATATTTTCTATGCGCTTCGCCGTAGATGTAGTCATAGCTTATATTAAAAGCTTTTATAAGAGGGTCGTTTAGCACGATATCCTCAGTTTCGCTAACTATCGCTACGTCGCATTCGCTGTTGTTTGGCGCAGGGATTGGCTCGCTAAAGAGCATCTCATAGCTTAAATTTAACCCCCTGCAAACCACATCAGTCAGGATAACTGACTCGAGCGACATGCAAAGAACTATCGTCTTAGCGTCATTTAGCTCTTTTTTTGGCAAGATCTCGATGAGCTTGTTAGCTGCATCTAGTTGATCTTTAAATTTAACGCGTGCCATTTATCTAGCCATCTTACTTGCTACTTGATGAAGTGGTACTGCTTTGTGAAAAGTCATAGTGCAAGCCGCCCATCGGATAGAAATTTATAGTAAAGTAGATGCCGCTTTTCTTAGTTGAGGCTGAGCCATTTGTCGTTGTTGTTGGCTCGACATCGTGTTGGTAAATTAGCCCGTAGTTCCAGCACTTTCTTTGATGAAGCACGCCAACTCTCCAGCTCTTTGTGTAGCTTCTCTCAAGGTCGTATTGCCAGCCGCCGATTAGACTATATTGATGCGGGAGCTTCACGCCAGCGCTGCTTGTAAAGTAGCTATCTTTTGTTGCACTATTTTTAGCCTTGCTATCACTCTTTTTCATCGTATGGAGCATATTTATCCAAAATAGATCGTGCGTATAGTAAAGTCCGTTTTGCACCTTTTTAAGCTCTCTATCTTTGTGTGAGTATTCAAGCTTGTTATAAAGGCTAAAATTCTCAAACGGATATAGGTAGATGGCATTTTTTAAATTTGAATACTCATCATCTTTTGTGTAGTAACCTTGTGAGATGCTGTGTTTGACAACCTTTCTGCCACTGCCGTTAAAGAAATACTGCGTCAAATAGCCAGAAACCTCTTCTTTACTTTGATCTTGAGCTAAGAAATTTTCATACTCATTTAGATCTTTGTCATAGATAAACTCGTCGTCTAAATTTCCCTTTCTATATCCTGGCAGCAAATACTCAGCACCAAAATTTAAAGTGTGATAAAAGTTCTCATACGCCTTTGCAAGGTCTGTGTGTAGGGCAAATTTATGGTAGTTATTTACAAAATTTGCGTGCTTGTCTTCTCTTTTGTCATCAAATGAATTTATCTTGTTTTCGTAGTTTATCCTTGAAGCGTAAAGATACTCGTAAAACGAGAATGTTAGGCTATCATCAAACAGTGGCACATGCACTGAAGCTGGCAAAGTAAATTCATACTGAGTTGCTCTAACGCCTATCTTTCTATCATATCTGTGCGATTGAAGATCGAGCGAGTATAAGATATTTGGCAAGACTATATCGTCTGTAAATTTATGATACTGAAGCGATGGAAGCTCTTGAAGCGTATCTTTGTTTTCGTTCTTTGAGCCGATCTTTTCGGTATCTATGTAGTATTTTGCATAGGCACCAAAGTAGTGATCGTCATTTGCTATGAAGTAGTTAAATTTAGAGGTCACAAGCGAGTCATAGTCATCATCTCTGCCCTTTAAATTTAGATAGTCTATATCATTTAGCTTGGTTGCATCTATCCACATGCCCTCTTGCAGATCGGCCTCGCTAAGGTATTTTATGAGTTTATCTCTTTCATATTTTAGTCCGACACCTTTGTGAGTTTTGTTTTTTAGCTCAGCTCTGTTTGAAGTCTCGCTTTTTTGCTTGGCTCGGTAGCTGTTTTTATCAGTAAATGAACCAAAGCTGATCTCACCTCTTGAATCAGGCGAATCAGTAAATCTAAAAGCACCGTAAATTCCAGCGCCCCTGTTTGTCCTTATCTGCGGATCAAACTCCAGATCCCACTCATTATAAGGAGCAAAATAGACTGGTTGTTTGTAGTAAAAGCCCTCTGACTTGCCATATCCAAGCTCTGGTGGCAAAAGTCCTGTCCTTCTTGTAGTATCAGTTGAGAAGCCAAAGTATGGCAGGTAAAAGACTGGCACATTTGCTATGCGAAAGACTGGATTAAAAAGATGCAGAAATTTACTCTGTTTGTTTAGCATGGCTGAGCTTGAGGTGATGCTCCAGTCAGGATCTTGGACATTACAGCTTGAAACCATCGCCTTTCTTACTCTGTAGTACTCGCTATCAGAGCTGCTCTCATCGCTTCTCATCCACACTTCCATGTCTTTATTCATCATAAAGAGCGACTCAAAGGCAGCGTTGTTGTTTTTCAAATTTAGCTTAGCGTAGTTTGAGCGAGAGACCTCATCTTTGCCCTTCATCATATTGACATTGCCAAATAGCTCAATGACTGAGTTGTTTTGATCATAAACAGCACAATCAGCCGTCACAAGATACTCTTGCGAATATACAACGACGTTTTTGTTTGCCGTTACGATGCCTTTATCTTGCTTCACATCATCAGCCAATAGCTGCACATCTTGCACTGCTGCACTTAAACTAAAAACACAAACCGGAATTAAAAATAAAATTTTACGCATTTATCACCACTGTTTTTGCTATTTTGTCTTGCCACGTCTGCCTTGCAGGGTTTGAAAGTGCCCACGCAAAGCCAAGATAAAAACAAGCTTCACTAACTATCCTAAATATCGCCCTAACAAGACTTTGAGTTAAATTTGGCTTATCTAAAATTTCTACATTTATACACATCGTCTTTGTTATCATCTGCCCTAAACTAGCGCCGTAATACCAAACAAAAAATGTGTGATAGATGACTTTTAAAGCAACCACTTGCCAAAATAAATTTAATACCAAATTTCTAGCGTCATCATAGTTAGTGCTAGTAGAAAGAGGCTCCCAATAGATGATCATAAAAAGAAACGAAACTATGATCTCATCGATAGAAAACGCCATGATCCTCTTAGCAAAAGGAGCAAGTGAAATTTCTTCGTTTTGAAGCTTCTCTTCTATTTGCATACTCATTTTAGAGCCTGCCACGCGATATCTTTTCTATAGTGTGCTCCGTCAAATTTGACATTTTCGCAAAGCTCATAGGCCTTATCACGTGCCTCTTTTATGCTCTTTGCAGTTGCCACGCAGACTAGCACTCTGCCCCCATCTGCGTAAATTTCATCACCCTCTTTGCTCACGCCTGCGTAAGCTATATGGGCATCTTTTATATCATTTAAAACAGAAATTTTAGCCTTTGGGCTACTTTTATAAGGATAATTTTTGCTAGACATCACGACGCCAACAGCAAATTCATCTTTTAAGCTAATAGGCTTTAGCTCGCCCTTTGCAGCGTTTAGTAAAATTTCGCTCAAATTTCCGTCGATTAATGGCATCAAGACCTCGCACTCAGGATCGCCAAATCTCACGTTAAACTCAAGCACATAAGGCTCATTTTTCACGATCATTAGCCCCACAAAAAGCACTCCACAAAACGGACTGCCCTCGTTTTTCATCCCTTTTAACGTAGGTTTTACCACCTCTTCTTCTACCCTTTTTACTAGCTCTTTTGAAGCAAGCGGACTTGGAGCATAAGCGCCCATGCCGCCAGTATTTGGACCCTCGTCGTTGTCAAGCAGGCGTTTGTGGTCTTGTGCCACTGGCAAGCTTACAAAATTTTCGCCATCACAAATTGCAAAAAAGCTTAGTTCAAAGCCGTCCAAAAACTCTTCAACCACCACAAATTTACCAGCATCACCAAAGCTAGCCCCACTTAGCATATCGCTAACTGCCTCTTTGGCTTCTTCTTTGGAATTTGCGATGATCACGCCTTTTCCAGCGCAAAGTCCATCAGCCTTTACGACCATCGGAGCGCTTAGGGTATCGATAAATTTAAATGCTTTTTCTTTGTCGTCTGTGTTTAAATATTTTGCAGTTTTTATATTATTTCTAGCTAAAAAGTCCTTCATATAGGCCTTGCTAGCCTCGAGTCTAGCAGCTGCTTTGCTTGGTCCAAAGATGAGCAAACCCTCTTTTTTAAATATATCCACTACGCCTTCGCTAAGAGGCGCTTCAGGTCCCACGATAGTTAGCTTGATACTATTTTTTTTGGCAAAATTTGCTAGCTCATGAAAGTCTTTTATGTTTAAATTCTCACCAAGGCGTGAGGTCGCACCATTTCCGGGCGCAAAGTATAAATTTATATTTTTTTCGCTTTTTAGTTTTAGAGCAATGGCGTATTCGCGGCCGCCACTTCCTATTATGAGAATGTTCATATTATCTCCGTAAATTTAAAAACCCAAGTGGGCGTCGCATAGAAGAGTGGCCCATAAACAAAGCCAATCTTGCAAATAGATGGATACCAAAAGGTTGCAACTTCTCGCTGTTTAAGGCTCAAACGAAGCCACATCGCAAGGCACCCATACCTTTTCGCTAACAAAAAAGTGTTGGACCCCGTAAAATGCTGACTCGCTTCACTCAGGCTTAGAAATTATATAAATTTTTTGCTTAAAGTAACGTTTTGGCAAGTGCGATACAAGCGTTTATATCTTGGTTTTGGCTCACTATTGGCGTGGTAAATTTTAGCTCTTTTGCGGTGACCTTTCCGATGCTTATCGTCTGGTAGCTCTCGTCCCAGCCAAAATTAGTAAGGAAATTTCTCACATTTATCGGAGATGCAAATATCAAAATGCTATTTTTTGATGGTTTTAGCTCCATTTTGCA
>JAHADO010000077.1 GCA_018375265.1 Campylobacter concisus
CTGCCATGCTTATGCCTAAATTTTTAGCTAAGTAAAATAGGCTATTTGTAGCGCTCTCTTCAGGCTTTATATTTAGTTTTTTGACATTTGCATTTACTAGCGCTTTTACATTTTTATCATAAATTTCTTCTTTAAATAGGCAAAATTTCGCATACTCGATGATCGCTGCAACAAGTGGCGTTCTTTTTAGCTCCAAAGTGCCTTCATTGACGCTTTTTATCCCCTCGCTGCTAAGCACTTCTGAGATGAGGCTAATGTCGCTATTTTTCCAGCAAAGCACGGTTATATCGCTTGCATTTACGCCAGCTTTTAAAAGCTCACTTGCTTGCGAAACGACCGCACCTGCGATATCTTCATCGCTTAGCACACGCAAGTAGCCGTAGTCGTCTTTTTCTACTTCAAAGTATGCACACTCACCGCTTACCTCGTAGCTTAGCGTCTCATCTTTTTTGGCTGGCTCTTGCGGCTCAAAACTAAGCCCATATCTATGATAAATTTCTTCAAAAATGGCGTTATTAAATTTCACCAAAGCCTTTAAACTGCGGTAGTTACTTGGTAAATTTTCTATATCTATCTGGCTAAAATCATCTCCAAGCTTGTCAAAAAGCTCCTTTTTGCCGCCTCTAAATTTATAGATGCTCTGCTTCGTGTCGCCCACGTAAAAGAAGCTTCCAAGCCCGTTTTGTCCGTATCCAGAGACTATTTCAGCGATTAGCGGCAAGATGATCTCATACTGGATCACGTTTGTATCTTGAAACTCATCGACCAAGAGGTGATTTATCCTGCCATCAAGCCTAAAATAAAGCGCCTCTTTGTCCAGGCTTTGCACCAAAAGCTTAAAAACCAGCTTGTTTATATCAGCAAAACTTAGCGCATTTATCTCTTTGTTTAGCTCCAAATTTGAAGCCTTGTAAAGCTTTAGAAGCTTGCTAAAGCCACTTAGCCTATACTTTTCGACCTCTAAGATGTAGTTTTTCGCTGCCTCTTTTAGCTCAAAAAAGAGCCTATCAAGCTCAGGGGTGTAAATTTTGCTAAAAGTGCGGTAGTCTAGGCTTTGTCTAGCAAAAACCTTACTCTTAAATAGCTCAAATAAATTCTGCTCGCCAAATGTCTTTTTAGCCACATCGCTAGCGCCATTTTGCAAGGCTATATGCTCATTTAACGCCCTTTGCGCCGCCCTTACCTTGCTATCATCTGGATAGCTTGCGCCACTATCTTTTAGCTCGCCGCCAAAGCTCTCATAAAATTTCGCCAAAGTCTGCGAAAAGCTAGCCTCCTTTTGGCTTGAGATGATCATCATTAAGGCTAGCTCGCTAAGAAGCTTTTTATCCTTGCTCGCCTCTTTTACAAATTTTTTCCACGCCAGATCTTGCAAGCTATCTTGCACGCTGTAATCTGGGCTAAGCCCTAAATTTTGGCTAAATTTCTTTAAAATCCCAGAGAAAAACGCATCAAATGTATAAATTTTTAGCTCACTTTGCAAAAAGACGCCAAGCCTCTCATCTCGCCTTTTTATCGCCTCATCTTGGCTTATATCAAGCTCCGCGCACACCGCTTCAAGCTCGCCTTTTTTGTTTTGCAAGTCCAAAAAAGTGGCGATTATGCGCTCTTTCATCTCGTTTGCTGCTTTTTTTGTAAAAGTTAGAGCGACGATCTCGTTTATATTTTCACCTCGAAGCACCAAAGCGATGTAGCGAACGCTTAGTGCAAAGGTCTTACCGCTTCCAGCGCTTGCTTTTAGGGCTAAAAAATTTTTCATAACTCTCTCCTACAAAGTGTGACGTATTCGCAAAATGTGCAAGCACCGCTCTTTCTCTCAAAATTTATCTTGGTTTTGTTTATGCCTTTTAGCTTTTCTATCTCGTCACCTAGATCCTCTACGCTCTTTTTAGGGCATAGTAAGCTAGGCTCTTTTTTTAGGGCATAGTAAGCACTTCGCACCTTGCCACCGTAAAGCGCCTCGTAAAAGGCAAGCTGGAGTGAATTTACATTTGCCTCGCCCGTTTTGTAATCAAGTATAAGCGCGTCGCCGTTTGCGCCAACGTCGATCCTATCGATAAATCCCTTTATCTGCACGCCGCAAAACTCGCTTTGCACCTCTTTTTCGCAATCAAGCACCCTAAAACCAGCCCTTAAACGCTCGTTTTCATAAATTTCATACTCTTTAAATTTGTTCGTCCAAATTTCAAACTCAAGTGGCGTAAGATTTTGCTTTGCTAGCATCTCTTTAAAAACAGCTAGATCAAAGATGTTATTTTGCTTATAAAACTCACTCGTATAGTATTCAAAAAGTGCGCTATGAACGCTATTTCCTTGCTTTGTGCCAAGCTCACTTGCAATAGCTTTTGGTGCATCTATGTGAGCTATTTTTGTGTAGTAGTATTTTCTTGGGCAGGTTAGAAATAAATTTAGCGTCGAAAACGAGAGTGGATTTGCGAAGAAATCATGCTCTAAAATAACCTCATCGTCACTTAAATTTAAGCTCGCCTCTCCCTTTAAAAATAGCTTTAAATAGGCCTCGTCGCTAAATTTTTCATCTTTTATCGTTTTGAAATTTTTTAAAAATCTTGAAGGTATGCTCTCTTCATTTACGCAGCAACTTATCGCCACTTTTTTGGCGTTATTTATGAGACTTTCGTAGTAAAATCTCTGCAAATTCTCACGCTCAATGTAGCTTATAAGCCCAGCTTTTTGCCTCACTTTTGAGTTTAAAAACATCTCGTTTGCGCTTCTTGCTGGGATGAAGTTGTCGTTAAAATCAACTATGATAACGCCATCAAATTTCATCCCGCGGCTCTCTAGCATGCCCATGACGCTGATCTTTCCGCCGCCCACGTCATCGATGCTTAAGCGCGAGATATTTAGCAAGAAAATTTCACATAGCTGCTTTAAGCTAAAGCTAAAATACCTACATAAATTCTCCATCCTAAATAGCTCAAGCGCGAGCTTCTCTTCACATCTTGGCTCATTTTCAAGCGCCAAAAGCTCATCTATTAGCTCTTTAAATTTAGCAAATTCGCACAGCTCAAAATAGCTAGCCTTAAATTTCTCAAAAAGCTGCTCGCTAACGCCAAATTCGCTTAAAATAAAGCCAAGTTCCTCGTAGCTCTCACACTTGCTTTGATCAAAAACTGGGCTTGCCTCTTCGTTGATAGCTCTTGTGATGTAGTAAAGCGCCTCATAAAATTTTGTATTTTTAAAGCTCTCGCCCATGGCGTAGTTGAAAATTTTAGCGCCATCATGAAGCCTTAAAATCTCGCTAAAGCCCTCATCTGGCAAGATGACAGCGATATTTTCAGGCTTTATCCCCTCACGCACAAACTCACTCGCCTTTGCCATAGCGTAAGCGCACTGCAAGCTTCTTGTGGCAAATTCTCTTACTAAAACTGGCTCAAATTTTGTGATATTTTCTAGGCAGGTTAGCTTGTTTGTGTTTAAATTTAGCTCATATTTTTTATAGTTTTCAAACTCACTAATGGCTGAGATTTGCCTTATCTTTTCTATTAGTTTTTTGTTAAAAACGCTAGTTTGAAAGATGATCTTTAGCGTGGTTAGTTTTGAAATTTTCTCTAAAATTTCCCACTCAAACTCGCTTAAAATGCCATCAATGTGCAGTGAAATTTCACTAAAACTTTTTATGTAAGCTTCATTTATAGAGTAAATTTTTGGCAGGGTTATATCATCATAAAGATCCTCTTTATCAAGCAAGCTCTCATACTCTTTTAAAACCGCTTCAAGGATGCTTAGATGCTCTTCAAAATCAGCGTAAATGTCGTTAAATTTGATCTCTTCAATGCTCTTTTTGCTAATAGCTAGCTCTTTAAAAAATGAAAAAAGATAGTCGTTGTTTTTCAAAAACTCAAAAAACTCAGTTGGGATTTTAAGCACCGAGTTTGCCTCTTTGACGCTGGCACAGGCTCTGTTCATAAGCACCAAAGCGTAGGTGCTATCGCACTCAAAGCGGCCATTTACAAAAACGACCTTTTTGTAAAACTCTGCGATGCTTAGACTTTTTGGGATTAGCTCGTCATTAAAGCAAGCGTTAAATTCCCTGATCTTACGTGAGTTTGTAAAGACGAAAAGTTGATTTAGATTGCGCATTTTTCTCTCTTAAATTTTTAAAAAATGATAGCCAAAAGCTGATAAAAGAGCGCTTTTTCTCACTTAAGCTAAGCTTTGAAAATTTTTCTAAATTCTTTAAAAATTTAAGCCTTAAAGTGCTGGGGGATACAATTTCAAAAAGGAGCAAAAATGCATAAAGAGTTAAACAGATCTGGCTTTTACTACGGCTTTCCAGTTTTGCTTGCAACCACAAAAGATCAAAAAGGGCGAGACGATATCACCGTGCTTTCATCCTCTTGGACGCTAGGAGATAGCGTGGTGCTTGGCATCGGAGTTGATAACAAAGGCTATAAAAATATCCAAAATGGCTCAGATATCACGCTAAATTTATGTGATGAGAGCTTGCTTGAAGCTATAAAAAAGATAGAAAAACTAACAGGCGATGAGGACGTGCCAGAAGAGAAAAGAGCCCTTGGATATAGCTACGAAAGTGATAAATTTAAGGTGGCAAATTTACACAAAGAGCCAGGCATAAAGGCAAAAAGCGTGCGCATAAAAGAGTGTAAGATACAGATAGAAACGATCGTAGAAAAGTGCGAGATAAAGGAGTGGTTTTGTATAGTCACTTGCAGGATAGTTGGCATCTTTGTGGATGAAAATTTGTTAAAAGATGAAAAGCTAGATACTAAAAAATACTCTCCGCTCATCTATAAATTTAAAGAATACGTCACAACTGGCAAGCGTTTGGGCTTAAATTTTGGCTTTAAAGAGGTTTGAACTGGCGTTTTGGCTGGCTAGAAAGTAAAAATTTAAATTTGATTTTGACCTTGGCTAAAAACTTTTGGATGCAAATTTAGCCCTGCTATCAAGTCTCAAAAGCTCGCCGCAAACAGCCTTTGCACGCTTACATATATCTAAAATTTCATTCATTTTCGCTCCTTAATCTATAAAAACCGTGCGCAAGCGTCCCGCTCCCGCAAGCGCGGCATGGCAAATTTTAGCGACGCGTCTACTAAATTTACCTTTAAATTTGACTTGATTATAGCCAAATTCGCCCGAATTTTATGCGAGCGTAAAAATACGCTATAATCGCCAAAATTTATAAAAAGGAAGCAAAATGGGCGGAATAAAAGAGTTTTTAAAACACGAAGCCAGCGGCGGGATTTTGCTGATGGTCGCTACGATCGCGGCGCTACTGTGTCAAAACACGTTTTTGAGCGATTTTTACAACGAATTTTTAAAGACCAAATTTACCGTGAGCTTCGGCGAATACGGACTGAGCAAACCCCTGATCTTGTGGGTGAACGACGGGTTGATGGCGGTATTTTTCTTTCTCATCGGACTCGAGCTAAAGCGCGAGGTTTTGGAGGGCGAGCTAAAAAATCCGTCGCAAATCGCGCTGCCTGCCATCGGCGCGGCAGGCGGCCTGATAGTGCCCGCGGTTATCTTCTATCTTTTTACGAAACACGACTCCTTCGCGCTTGGCGGCTGGGCGATACCGACGGCGACGGATATCGCGTTTGCTCTGGGGATTTTGAGCCTACTCGGGCCTCGCGTACCGACTAGTTTAAAAATTTTCCTCATGACGCTAGCGATCGTCGACGACCTTTGCGCGATCGTGATTATCGCGCTATTTTACACGAGCGAGCTTAACGCCCAAATGCTTGCGGTCGCAAGCGTTTGTCTAGCCGCGCTTTTCGTGCTAAACAGACTCGGCGTAAAGAGCAAGGCGGCGTATCTGATCGTAGGCGCGGTGATGTGGGTAGCGGTGCTAAAATCAGGCGTTCACGCCACGCTTGCCGGCGTCGTGGCGGCCTTTTTCATACCGCTTAGCTTTAAAGACGAGCCGGGCAAATCTATGTTAAAAAGCATCGAGCACGACCTGCACGGCTGGGTGGCGTTTGGCGTGCTGCCGATATTTGCCTTCGTAAACGCAGGCATCTCACTGCGAGGCGTCGGACTGGACGAGATTTTGTCTCCGGTCGCGCTAGGCACGGCGCTGGGGCTTTTCGTCGGCAAGCAAATCGGAGTATTTGGATTTAGCTTTTTAGCGATCAAATTTAAGCTAGCCAAGCTGCCCGAGGGGTCAAATTTCATCCAGCTTTACGGCATCGCCGTGCTTTGCGGTGTAGGATTTACGATGAGCCTTTTCGTTAACGGCCTAGCCTACAACGACACGGACGCCTTTGCCTACACCGACAAGCTCGCTATCTTGCTAGGTTCGGTAGTTTCGGGTGCCGCGGGGTTTATATTGCTTAAATTTAGCGCCAAAAACTAAAGCGTGCGCATAAAAGAGTGCAAGATACAGATAGAAACGATCGTAGAAAAGTGTGAGATAAAGGAGTGGTTTTGTATAGTCACTTGCAAGATAGTTGGCATCTTTGTGGATGAAAATTTGTTAAAAGATGAAAAGCTAGATACTAAAAAATACTCTCCGCTCATCTATAAATTTAAAGAGT
>JAHADO010000078.1 GCA_018375265.1 Campylobacter concisus
GGGCAAAGAGGTTAAAAACCTTGGCACAGCTAGCCTTGGCATAAAAGCAAATGTCTATAAAAATGTAAATTTAGGCCTTTCTTACACTGGAGCTTTTGCTAAAGATGTAAGATCAAACAGCGTAAATGCTAAATTTGAGATATTGTTTTAGTTAGTTAAATGCTCGCTACTTTAAAAGGTAGCGAGCTTATAAATTTAGAAGAGTTGAGTGAAAGAAAAGCCGTTTTTATTAAGCGTATCTTTGATCTTTTCTTGATGCTCAAGACCCTTTGTCTCAAGCGTAATAGTGATGCTTGCATCGCCGTAGTCAAGCTTAGTAGAGAAGCGGTCGTAGTCGATCTTAACGATGTTTGCATTTGCTGATTTTAGACTATCAGTTAGGCTCATGAGCGCTCCTGGCTTATCTACAAGTGTGATTTGCAAGGTCATCTTGCGGTGAGACTTGATAAGACCCTTTTCGATGATGATAGAAAGCACCTGAACATCGATATTTCCACCACTTAGCACCACGCCTATCTTTGCACCTTTTTTAAATTTGATCTTATCATGCATAAGTGCTGCCACGCCAGCTGCGCCAGCTCCTTCAACTACGATCTTTTGCGTCTCTAGCAAGAACAAAATCGCAGTTGCGATCTCCTCATCATCGACCTGCACAAACTCATCAACGCACTCAACGATATTTTTAAGCGTTATCTCACTCGCATCACGCACAGCGATGCCATCAGCTATGGTGCGAACTGACTTTGAGTTTATGCTCTTTTTAGCACCGTAGCTGTTAAACATCGCTGGAGCGCCCTTTGCGCCGACACAAACGACTTTGGTTTTTGGATTTACTTGTTTTATACAGCTTGCCACGCCGCTAGCTAAGCCACCGCCACCAACTGGCACTACAACCATATCAAGGTCGCTTATCTCATCAAGCATCTCAAGACCCACAGTGCCCTGCCCTGCCATGACGTACTCATCGTTAAATGGATGAACAAAGGTCATATCTTTTTCTTTGGCGTAATTTACTGCAAATTCATACGCCTCATCAAAGTTATCACCTTTCAAGATCACTTCAGCGCCAAGATCCTTTGTGCCAGCTACCTTTAGAAGTGGGGTTGATTCTGGCATGACGATGCAAGCATGCACGCCAAATTCTTTTGCGCTTATCGCCACGCCTTGAGCGTGATTGCCAGCGCTTGCAGCCACGACGCCACGTTTTCGCTCCTCATCGCTTAGGCTAGCTATTTTATTGTAAGCGCCTCTTATCTTGTAAGCTCCGGTTCGTTGTAAATTTTCTTCTTTCAGATAGACATTTGCGCCTAAAATTTTGCTAAGTTTTGCACTTAGCGCAAACGGAGTTTTATTTACAAAGTGACCGATCGTTATCTTTGCTTGGATTATTTTGTTTAATGAAACCATTTTCAACTTTCCTTTTAAAATTTATCTTTTGCCTCTAGTAGCACGCCACACTCGATGTGATGAGTGTTGGCAAACTGATCAAAGAGCGCAAATTTTATCACTTTATGGCTTTTAGTAAGCTCATTTAGATTTTCTTTTAACGTCTCTGGGTTGCACGAGATGTAGATGATGTTTTTGAAATTTCTAATGAAATTTATGACGCTTTCACTTAGTCCTGCGCGAGGCGGATCGACAAGGACGTGCGAGAAGTTAAAGTCGCTTAAATTTATCTCTTTTAGCCTATTAAACTCCCTAACGCCAGCAAATGCGCTCATCAGCTCATCAGCGTCCATTCGCAAAAATTTGATATTTTTAGCCCCATTTAGCTCGCAGTTTTTAAGGGCATTTGCGATCGAGCTTTTTGAAATTTCAGTGGCAAGGACGTTTTTAAATTTAAACGAAAGCGGGATAGTAAAATTCCCATGTCCGCAGTAAAGCTCCAGTAGGTCAGCGCCACCTTGCACGCACTCTTTTGCCCAAGCTATCATCTTCTCATTTACCGCTTTATTTGGCTGGATAAAGGCATTTTCACTTAGGCTAAATTTATAAATTTGCCCATCAACATTTAGCTCATCAACTAAATTTAGCTCACCGCTTAGCAGCTTTTGGCCGCGAGATCTAGCTAGGATCATCACATCAAGCTTGCTAGCTAGAATTTTCATCGCCGCTTCAAACTCAATATCAAGCTTTTTGTGATAAAGAAGCGTGACTAAAGTGCCGCTTTTACAGGCGATAAACTCCACTCCAAAGAGCTTTGTTCGCAAAATTTCATCATCTTGCAAGCTCTCAAGCAGTCTTGGCATGAGATGTGAAATTTGCTCGCAAACCTTTGGGCACTCATCTATGAAGACTTTTTTGCCTTTTTCGCTTGCGTGCATAGTATAGCTAAGCTTGCTACCCTCGTGCCAGATGCCAAACTCAGCCCTCGTGCGGTAGTGCTTTGGGCTTGAGCTAAAAACATCAAATTTACCCTCGTAAAAGTGGGAGAAATTTTGCTTGATAAGATCAGTTTTAAATGAAATTTGCTCACTATAAGGGGTAAAAAGAGTGCATGATCCGCACTCTTTTAGGTATTTGCAGTCCAAATTTATGCTGCTTTCTCTTCGACTTTTTTACCGACAAATCTAACCAAAGCCCAGATCGCTAAAAATCCGCAAGGAAGTGCGATCCAAACGCTAAGACCAAGTGCGACCGGCAAGTAGCCAACAAGCACACAAACCGCACAAACGCTAAGTGCGTAGATCATCTGCGTTGAGACGTGATCGATGTGGCTACATCCTGCGCCCATTGATGAAAGTATCGTAGTGTCTGATATCGGCGAGCAGTGATCACCAAAGATAGCGCCAGTTAGAACGCTTGAGATATTTACGATCATATAAGCGTGCATCGCATCACCATCTAAGCCGTAGTTTTTGCCCACTGCATAAGCTAGCGGGATAGCAAGAGGCATCAAAATGCCCATCGTGCCGTAGCTTGTGCCTGTTGAGAAGCTGATAAATGAGCCAAGGATAAAAACAGCCACTGGCAAGATAAATTTAGGCGTTGAATCACTTAGCAAATCAACCAAGTATCTTGAAGTGCCAAGCTCTTTGATAACCGCGCTAAGGCTCCAAGCAAGAAGCAAGATGACGACCGTGATGATCATAGTTTTCCAACCCTTTACCCACGTGCTAATAGCCTCTTTTACATCAAAAATTTTGCGCCAAACGCCCATGACGATAGCTACTATGCTAGCGAGCAATGCTGCTTGAAATAGCGATGTAGCCGAGTCTGCCTCGCCAAAAGTATCTTTAAATGTTGAAAACGCGAGCGGATTTGCAAGTGCGTTTTTAAGAGCGTCGCCCTCAAGCGCAGCAAGACCGCTAAAATAAAAGCTAGTAAATGCGCCGATAACTAGCACAAGAAGTGGCACTACGGCATTTGAAGCGCTTAGTTTTACGCCCTCTTTTGGCTCAAGAGTCTTGTCCTCAAGGTCTTGAATTTGTGTTTTGCCAGAATGAAGCTCGCCCTTTCTAGCGCGTCTCTCAGCTGCTAGCATAGGGCCATACTCGCGTTGCATCAAGGCTGTGCAGACGATGAAAAACAAGATAAAGAGGTTGTAAAATCTATATGGAATGGTCTCGATAAATATAGAATAAGCGTTTATGCCAGTCTCGCCGATTAGCTCGTAGCCCTTTTCGATGAGCGAAACCTCAAGTCCGACCCACGTAGAGATGATAGCGATACCAGCGATCGGTGCTGCAGTAGCGTCGATGATGAAGGCTAGCTTTTCGCGGCTGATTTTAAATTTATCGCTTATTGGCCTCATGATAGGACCAACGATTAGGGCGTTTGCGTAGTCATCAAAAAATACAAAGATACCCATGAGCCATGTTGAAATTTGAGCTGAGACGCCTGTTTTTGCCTTTTTGCTAAGCCAAAGAGCGACCGCCTTTGTGCCGCCCATCTTTGTGATGAGTGCGACCACGCCGCCGATACAAAGCACTTGAAGCAAGATGCCTGAGTCGGTCTTGTCAGCCATCGAGTCAACGACCCTTGAAACGATGCCAGTAAAGCCTTTTACGATGCCCATAAAGACGTTTTCATTGATGATATTTATGAGAAACGTTCCGCTAAAAACACCGATAAATAGCGACAATATAACGTCTTTTGTGATAAAAGCAAGTGCTATTGCCACAACAGGCGGTATAAGCGTGAATGCGCCGTAAATTTCAGCGTTTCTCTTTGCCACTTCTGGGTCGACACCAAAAAGAACGGCACTAAAAAATAGTAACAATAAAATTTGTCTCACAAGAACTCCTTAAAATTTTTCTATCGCAAGCCCAGCCCAAGTCTGCGTATTTGCCATGACTTCGACCCTGTTTATATTTACACTCTCAGGCATATTTAGGCAGTTAAGTAAAATAGTCGCTATATCCTCAGCTGTGATGAAATTTGTATGCTCGTAGATGCTATCAGCCTTTGCCTTATCGCCCTTAAATCTAACTTCGCTAAATTCAGTCTTACAAAGCCCTGGCTCGATGTTTGTCACCCTGATATTTGTGCCAACTAGATCGTTTCTTAAATTTAGACTAAACTGCTTTACAAAGGCCTTTGTAGCGCCATAAACGTTACTGCCAGGATATGGCCACGAGCCAGCTGTTGAGCCAAGATTAAAGATATAGCCCTTTTCTTGCTTGTAAAGTAGTGGCAAAACGGCTTTTGTAGAGTAGATAAGACCCTTTACATTTGTATCTATCATCGTCTCAAAGTCCTCTACCTTTGCGTCTATCGTCTTTTCTTGTCCCAAGGCAAGTCCAGCGTTATTTACAAGCACTTCGATGTCTTTAAATTTATCAGGCAGGCTATCAACTGCGTCAAAAACAGCCTTTTTATCACGTATGTCAGCTACGATGATGTGCGTATCGCCAAGCTCGCTAGCTAGCTTTTTTAGCCTATCTTCGCGCCTTGCAAGAGCTACTATCTTGTAGCCCTCTTGTGAGAGTCTTCTAGCGATCGCTTCGCCAAATCCAGATGTTGCACCTGTCACAAAAGCTGTCTTTTTCATATCTCTTCCTAATTAAAATTTGGCTTTAAACCAAGCTCTTCTAAAAATTTAATATTTTTTTCGTTTTTATCTTTAATCGCATAATCAAGCGCGTTAAATCCCGCATCATCAGTGGCGTTCATATCAGCACCGTTATCTAATAAAAGCTTTAAAATTTCAGGCGTCGCGTGAGCTGCTGCATGCATGAAAACGCTTCTGTTTGTATGCTCCAAACCACATGTATCCTCTACTTGCATCATGCCTAAATTTATCATATTCATCTTAGACTGCTCGTCGATGTAGCTCTCGTTTGCATTTGCCCCGCTCTTTAGCAAAAGCTCGCAAAGAGGCGCATCCTCAAACTGCACAGCATAAAAAAGCGCACTTTTTCCAAAGAAATTTTTGTGATTTACATCGGCTCTATTTTTAAGCAAGATTTTTACATTTTCTAAATTTTTAAGAGCAAAAAAGAGCGGTGTCTCATCGCCCAAATTTACATCAGCCCCGCGCCTTATGATCTCTTCTATCATCTCGCTACTTTTGTCATTTAGCAGTGCTATATCAAGTAAATTTGTAAGCTCAGCGGTGCTGTAATTTTTAGAATAAAGCAAATTTGCAAGCTCATCTTGGCTTAGCTTTTGAGCCATCATCTTTTGCTCAGAAGTTAGAGCCTTAGCCTTATTTACCTTTTTGCCCACACTAAAGCTTAAAAACTCATTTATCACGCTAGTTGCGTAGTAGGCGGCACTTGCACTATCAACACCTAAAGCCTCATAAAATTTAACCAGCGGAGTTTGAGCGTTTTTATAAGCTTCGCTAAATTTTTTATATTTTAAAAAGTTAAACAAGCTCTCATTCGCCCAGTATCTAAAGTACTCCATCTGAGCGTCTTTTTGAGCCTCAGCAGCCTCTGGCTTTGCAAGCTCTTTTTGGTAGATTTCAGGAGCGAACGAAGCTTTTAGCAAGATCCATCTAAATTTATTTAAATTTTCTCTATAAACGCCCTCACCAACGCAGCTTTGAGACTCGCTCCTCACAGCCACACTCGCGTCAAAAAGCTCTTTTACCTCTTTTAAATTTAAAAGCGAGCCATCACAGTAAAATAGCCCCTCATTCGCGTAAGCAAGCTCATTTGGTGTAGTTTTAAAGCTCTCTTTTTTAGCAAGATCACTGCACTCTAATGCGTGTAAATTTACAAAAAGAAAACTGCTAAAAAAGAGAAAAAAAGCTACTTTTTTCATCAAAGCTCCTTAAAATTTCGCGATATTGTAACAAATTTATATACTAAACTCGCTTATTTCATTAAAATTTAGGTATTTATAAATTTGATCTTTGTTTAAACTAAGGCTATCTCTTACTATTTTTTTATACTCGCTAACGCTTGGCAAACGCCCTAGTAGCGCGCATACGGCGGCTAGCTCGGCACTTCCTAGATAGACCTTTGCGCCCATGCCCATTCTGTTGTCAAAATTTCTAGTCGAGGTCGAAAAAACGACGGCATTATCGTTCACTCTTGCTTGATTGCC
>JAHADO010000079.1 GCA_018375265.1 Campylobacter concisus
GTAGAGGCTTTTAAAAATTGTTTAGAAGCTATGTATCAACAAAAGTCAGTAATTAAAGGAATTTTAGATATTGACGTTAGTGCCCCAGTTGCTAGTTCAAGTGCAAGCGGCGAGTTCTCAAAGCTACTTTCTAGTGTAGAAGATCTAAATTTAAGCGCTAGAAGTTTTAACTGCCTTGACAAAGCCGATATTAGATTTATCGGTGAGCTTGCGTTGATGGACGAAAATGAGCTTAAAGAGCTTAAAAATTTAGGTAAAAAATCTCTTGAAGAGATAAAAGCGGTTATGGAAGAGATAGGCTATCCAGTTGGTGTCGATGTGTTAAAAGATAGCAAAGAGCAACTCAGAAAGAAAATAACCGAGCTAAAATCACAAATGAGTGCAAAAGAATAAAAGGACAATAGATGAGACATAAACACGGATATCGCAAACTTGGTAGAACGTCATCTCATAGATCTGCATTGCTTAAGAATTTAGCGATAGCTATCATCAAAAGCGAAAAGATAGAGACAACTTTACCAAAAGCAAAAGAGCTTAGAAGCTATGTTGAAAAGCTTATCACAAGAGCTAGAAAGGGCGACTCTAACGCTCACAGAGCAGTATTTGCTTCATTGCAAGACAAAGAGACTACAAATAAGCTAGTTACTGAAGTAGCTCCAAAATTTAAAGAGCGCAACGGTGGCTATACAAGAATCATCAAAACTCGCGTTCGCAGAGGCGATGCGGCTGAGATGGCTTATATAGAGCTAGTAGCTGAATAATCCCCAGAGAGCCTATCTGGCTCTCTTTTCTTTCTAAATTTTTCTTTTTACGTTTATTTTTTAAAAATTTTGTTTTAAATTTATCCATTTTAGTCTATGGCAAATTTACAAGTCGGAGCATTATAAATTTTTATTTCGTGGCTTTTAGATGAGCTGCTGTGATAGGTTAAAATAGTTGGTGTAAGTAAATTTATAGCGGTTTGTAAGCACAAAAAACGCAAGCAGACACTCTTTAATTTATGCCAAAAACTTTCAAAATGAGGTTTTAAATTTCTAGCTCAACTTATCTATTAAATTTCAAAGCTAACACAATAAATTTCTAAATTTAGATCTAGTAGTTTTTAAATTTTACTTCGGTGATTTTTTGTGATATTTGCTTTGGGCGGGTTATTTCTATTTTGAGTGTTTCTAGGTTAAATCTATAAGCTATTTTGCGATGTTTTAGGATTAGGGACTATATATTTAAGATGCAAAACCAAAAGCAGGGTAAATTATCCAGATAAACTATCTCAAATTTAAATTATTCAAAAAAACAAATTTAAAATTTATAATCCAAAAAGTTGCAAAATTCTAAATTTTGATAGACTACAAAAAGGGCTTGGCCAATGTAACTAGGGTGACCAAGAAGATGACATAAATTTGATCTGAAATAGCCTATGATATGACAAATATGCGGAGTTGTATATGGTAAATTAACAACCAAATATATAGACTAGATACGATAAAACTAAACCAAAATATATGAACCAGATACAATCAAAAACCGATAGATGCAAATTCTACAAAGTAAATTCTAAATTCCAGCCTTCTAAAATATCCAAATTTATCCAGTCTCAAGCCAGCCTAAATTTACAAGTCAAACTCTACAAATTTCTAAATTTTACTCTGAAAGAGACGATATTTGTTTTAACTATCTTACAAAGGACTTGAGATGATAGGTGGTGTAAATGGAGCTAATGTAAATTTATACAGTGGCTTTCAAAACATTAGAGAGCAAGGCGCTAGCCATATTAAACCAACTTCAGACGAAAATTCCTTAAATTTCTCATCTCAGAATTTAACCAAAAAGACCAACCAAAGCAGTGAGCAGATAAATTTAAGTCGCACGAGCGAGAGCAAATTTAGCAAAGATGATGAGCCACTAAAATTTGCTAGAGATAACTCACTCACAGGCATGGCCGCTAATGGCAAGATAAGTATCTGGGGCAAGCTCATGGGATACGACAAGCAAATGAGACAAGATGAGATAGATGAGCTTAAAAGTTTTGTTAGTCAGACCGAGGCGCTTGGTTTTGGAAGGCTTTACGAATCGATCATCGGATACTATCCAACAAACGTCGATCTCTTCGCGAAAGAGTACACGTCAAAAGATGATAGCGGTACTTTGCTCGGACTTAGGCACAAGAGCCACGTGGAGGGCTTTGAGATACTTGATAAGGATATGAGCGTAGAAGAATTTAAAGATAGGTGGCTGGACTATGCGCTAAGGCAATATCTTGGCGAGAGAGTCGGCGTGGAGAGTATCACGATAGGCAAGAAGGCCATCTCAATGCTAACTAGCACGAACAAGCCACAGATCGAATATGAGACAATGCAAAGTATAAATTTCACTGACGATGAGAGCAGGCAGAGATTTTTAACGCTGATGAAGGCTGGTATGAAGAGCGGCGCGAAATTTAAAGAGGTGATAGAGGGCGTGCTGTCGCTTTACAATGTGCAAAATACCGATAAGCTTGATGGCAACAAGGTCTATGCCTCGGTGATCGGCCGAAGCGAGAAACTAGTGACCTACGACATCAATAAAGATGAGAAATTTGCCTACCTTAAGGAGCTAATGCGCCTTGAAAAAAGCGGCATAGACATACTAAAACTGATGGAGAAAAGCCAGAAAAAGCGAAATTTAGACGTAAGAGTCTAGCCGTTTTCTTGTAAATTTAACCTCCAAAGCCATCTTTTTACTTTCAAGTGATACAATTTTGATTTTAATTATTACATTTTGCTTTAAATTTAACGGGAGCTCTTATGAAAAAAGTGGTTTGGTTAAATCCTGTTGTAAAAAACATCTACGACTTTGCTGCACTTAAAGAAATTTTGCAAGACAAAGGCTTTAGCGTAGTAGAGTGCGAAAAAGACCACGTTAAAAGCGTAAAAAACGCATATAAAAACGCTCTTGCGCAAAGTGAGCTTATTTACGATAGTCGCTGTCCGAGAGCTGTAAATTTCATCAGGGCAAATTTCAAAGAGCAGGCCGATCTCATCTCAAATTTAAACCCCATTTTAATAGAAAGCGCCATCGAGCTTAGCTCAAAGCTAAAAGAGGATGAGTGGCTTTACGTGACTACGCCTTGCGAGGAGTTGGCAGAGCTTGGCAGGGAGCTAAATTTGGAGCGAACCACATTTTTGACATGGAGAAGCTTTAGGGAGCAAAACGCTATAAATTTAAAGATGCGCAACATTGAGCAAAGTCCAATACCGCCAGGCTTTTTTACAAATTTGGGCGTAAAAACACTAAGTCTTAGCAGTAAAGAGAAGATAGAAAACGCCCTTTCATATAAATTTAGCGAGCTTAAAAACTACCGGATCATCGAGCTTTTATACTGCGAAAACGGCTGTCACAACGGAGATGGGCTGTGAAAGAAATTTTTAAAAAGAGCATTTTGATCCTAGCGATCTTTGCCATCTGGCAGGTCGTTTGCGAGCTAGAAATTTTCACGCCGTATATCTTGCCAAGTCCGCTAGCTACGCTAAAGACGATGTATGGCATGAGCCTAAGCGGCGAGCTTGCTACGCATACTATTATCAGCTTTAAGCGCATATTTGCAGGATATGCTCTCTCATTTGCCCTCGCGCTCGTGCTTGGCGGTATAGCGGCACTTTTGCCAAAGATCAGCGTTTATTACGAGTGGATACTGGAGTTTTTTAGAAATATCCCGCCGCTTAGTTTGATCGCCATTTTGGTGCTTTGGTTTGGTATAAACGAGACGCCAAAGATCATTATTATCATCCTAGCTTCGTTTTTCCCGATGTTTTTAAGTATCCAAAAGGGGCTAACGAGCTGCGATATAAAGCTCATCGAGGTTGGCAAAATTTTTGGCTTTAGCAAATTTGAAATTTTTTACAAGATCATCTTAAAAAGCGCGCTAAAAGATATCTTTGTCGGCATGCGAATAGGCTTTGGCTACGCCATGCGCGCGATCATCGGAGCGGAGATGATAGCGGCTTCAAGCGGACTAGGCTACTTAATCCTTGACGCAGAAGAGCTCTCACGCGCGGATAGAATATTTGTGGGCATTTTTACGATAGGCATTTGCGGCGTGCTCATAGATAGGCTGTTTTTGCTTTTGATAGCTAAATTTAGCCTTTTGCGAGGTGAAAAATGATAGAAATTTCAAATTTATCCAAGCATTTTTTTATAGGCGAAAAGCGTATCGACGTTTTGAGAGAGCTAAATTTGAGCATAAAAAAAGATAAGATCACCGTCATACTCGGCAGAAGCGGATGCGGTAAAACTACGCTTTTACGCCTTATCGCTGGTCTTGAGAGCGTAAGCCTTGGCGAGATAAAATTTAAAGAGCCAGCAAAGATCGGCTTCGTCTTTCAAGAGCCCCGTCTTATGCCATTTCTAAACGTCTATGAAAATATCGTTTTTGCGCTTAAAACGCATGAGATTGAAGCCTCAAAGATCGATAGTTTGATATCGATGATAGGACTTAGCGACTTTAAATTTGCCGCAGTTTCGCAGCTCTCTGGCGGTATGAGCTCGCGCGTTTCGCTTGCTAGAGTTCTTGCGTATGAGGCAAATTTGATCCTAATGGACGAGCCGTTTGCCGCGCTTGATGCGTTTACTAGAGCTAGCATGCAAGCTGAAATCTTAAAAATACAAGCTGGCAAAACCATCCTTTTTGTCACTCACAACATCGACGAGGCGCTATTTTTGGCTGACGAGATCATCTTGCTTGAAAAGGGCGGGATAAAGTCAAACTACGAGCTATCAAATTTAGCAAGGCCAAGAGATCTGCTAAGCGAGGAGCTAATAGCTATAAAACGCAAAATTTTGAGTGAAATTTAGGCAAATAAAATGATAATTAAAACCAAAATGAAGCAAAAGATTATATAATCTTGAAAATTTTTAAAAGGAGTAAGTATGAGAAAGTTTTTTAAGGTTTTGTGTGCGGCCTCTTTGCTTTGTCTAGTCGCAAACGCAAGCGAAGGCTTAGATAAGATCGGCATGACTTACGTCAAATCGCCGCTAAACGTCCCATCGATCGTCGATAAATTTAAAGGCTTTTATGCAAAGTCTTTTGGCGTGCCAGTCGAGTACTCCGAGATCACCTCGGGTGCGAAACAAACGCAAGCGCTCGCTTCAAATTCGCTCCAGTTTTTAAACTGCGTGGGCGGCACTTCGGTCATACTTGCAGCGGCAAATAAGGCTGATATAAAGATCATAAGCGCCTATTCAAGGGCGCCAGAGGCTTTTGTGATATTTTCTAAAGATAAAAACATCAAGTCGCCAAAAGATCTAAAAGGCAAAAAAGTAGCAGGCCCAAAAGGCACTATCTTAAATGAGCTTTTGGTTAGATATCTAGCGCTTGGCGGTCTAGGCATAAATGACGTAGAGTTCATCTCTATGGGTATCCCAGCTGCGCAAGCTGCACTTGAAAACGGCAGCGTCGATGCAGCGCTTCTTGCAGGACCAGCGGCCTACAACGCTCAAAAATCAGGCCTAAATGTAGTGACAACTGGCAAAGGCGTCATCACTCCAGTCATCGTCACGGCAACAAGCGGAGAGTTTTATAAAAAGCATAAAGATGTGGTTGAGAAATTTAAAAAGGCTCAGGATGAAATTTTGGCCTACATAAAGGCAAACGAGGACGAGGCGCTTAAATTTACGGCTGAAGAGACTGGGCTTAGCATAGAGGCGGTAAAGAGCATGTATCCTCAGTACGACTTTAGCTCAAAGATCACGGCTGATGATATAAAAGCGCTTGAGGCTACGCAAGAATTTATGCTTGAAAGCAAGATGATAGAGCATAAAATCGATATAAAATCACTTCTACTAAACTAAATTTAAAGGGCAAATTTGCCCTTTTTTCTCACAAAAACCACCAAAATTTAAAGCCAAAACGCCACCAGCAAAAGCCTAGAAAACGTTTGTTTGCACTTTATCTGCTATAATAGCTAAAAAATTTAAGGAAAAAATATGATCCCATTTAGTGATGAAGAGCTTTTAAAACCAGTGACTGCGAGTTTGCAAAAGGTGCTACCTATGCTTGAAAATGACGGCGGCGGCATGGAGCTACTTGGCATAAAAAATGGCAAAATTTACGTAAGACTCACAGGACATTGTCACGGATGCGCAGCCAGCACGACCACGCTAAAATACGGCATCGAAAGGCAACTTCGCATCGACATTCATCCAGAGCTTGAGGTCATAAATGTTCCAATAGGCGAGGAATTTAACATTGATGGATTATAAAAAAATAGGCATAAAATATTTCAAACGCTCTAAATTTAAAGATGCGATCTTTTACTTTTCGCTAGCCTATGAAAAGACGCAGGAGAAAAATTTGCTATTTTTGATACAAATTTGCTCTCTTGGCGAGGAAAATGCCGAGGAGGCAAAGCTCTTATTTGACTACTACATGGCGAAAGTAAGAGCTGGCGAAGACGACGAGGGCGTGGAGGAAATTTTAAAAA
>JAHADO010000080.1 GCA_018375265.1 Campylobacter concisus
GGAGCGGATAATTCTCTTGCAAAGAAAGGATAATTGCTTACAAGGAGCGGATAATTCTCTTGCAAAGAAAGGATAATTGCTTACAAGGAGCGGATAATTATTGCATTCTAAGCCCCTATTTTAGGGTATAAATTTAGCCTACAAATTCTTCAAATTTATTTTTATATCAAATTCAAAAGCTGTCTTAAGAAAAACTAAAAACCCATTTGAATATGGTGAGATCTCTCCTTTTTTCTTCTTAACTCTACCATCCTTTGCCTTTCTGGCTTTTTTAACTCTCGTTCAATTTCATATCCACAAGTGGTAATAGCTGTTGCAGTTTGCTTTTCCAGGCTTTCTCTAAATTTTCCGCCATATTGGTTGTTAATTCGTTGTATGCTTCCTGAAACAACTTCTCCATATCCTCCAAGCTTTTGTTTAGTGTCTCTTTGATTGTCAGTAACTCTGTTTCTAATAAGATATAATTGTTTTGCAAAACTTTGTAATCGTTCTCTAATTTGTGATATTCCGCTATTAAATATTCGTTCTTGCCATTCTCTAAGAGCTGATTTAATTCGATTTTGGTATTCCCTATCTCGCTCTGCTCTTTGTCTAAGTTGTCTAGTTCGTTCTTGTGTGTTAATAATATATTCTCTAGCTCTTGTTTGTATTTCTCTGCTAAGTCGCTGTAATATAGAGACGTTCTCGCTTTGCGCAAATTCTCGTAAGCTCCTTGCAGCTCTATATTTTCGTTCTGCTTGTTCTTTATCACATCCTGTAATTTCAGAATTTCGTCTTGCAATCTCTCTATCTCGTTCAATAATTCGGTCTCTAACGCCGTCATTTACAGACCTCCATAATTCAGTTGTAAATATTGAGTTCCGTCCTTCATCTGTGATAGTGTTTGTGGTGGCAACACTAGATACCTCTCTGCTTTGCCAGTTGTTTTGTTGGCTTGTTCTGTTCGATAATTCACTGGAATTTGCCACTCGTTTAGCACTTTGTTCTCTTCTCTTAATCTCTCGTTCTCTGATTGATAATATTGTGTTTCTGTCCGATTGAGCCAGAAACACGCTAAAAATCCTAGGCATAGAGATATCATTGCGATTGATAACACCAAGCCATTGAATATTTTTTCCGTTAAGCTTGGAGTAACTTGCTGTATTATCTCGCTTCTTATGTTCGCTATTTGCGATATTGTCGGAGATAGTCTGTTCTTTATATCGTTTTTGATTTCGTTTATCTCGTGTCGATATGAATTTTTCAAGTCTTGCTCTATTTGCGATACACTCTGCTTGTGTATCTCTATTAGCGTATTGTTGAATTCGTCTTGATTGGCTTTCGCCAAGCTCGCTAAGTCCGTTAAGGTCTGTGAATTCTGCACTGTAGATGCCTCCTTTTAGTCTAAATGGTTTTTTTTGATTTGGTATTTTGATACTTATGCCACTTTTTGGCTGCCTTGTAACTTCGTAGCCACTAGAGCTTAAAAGCTCTATTAGATGCGTGCGATTTATTATTAATCCTTGTGATACAAGATCTTTTAATTGATTGTCTAATTCTATAATTGTGTTGTGCTGCTCTATCGTAGCTTTGTGACGGTTCTGGTTATACTGATTTTTTGGATCGTCTGGGCTGATGAAATTATATTCATCGTTGATAGTTCTTTTCCATAAGTTAATATTTGTGCGATCACGCTTATCATAGTATGGGTTGAAACTTTTACCACTCACTAGATCAATTTTAGGGATTAGAAAATTTAGCTCTAGTCGTCCATCTTTATCGCTATGCTCTACCCAAAAAATATTTACTCGATCTTTCATATAATCACCGAGTAGATGTCGTTCAAAGTCTTTTATAATCTCTTGCTTTGTTTCATCGCTTATGTCACTGGCTTTTTCTGCAAACGACAACACTCCAAAGGTTGTTTTTTGCTTGTAGTGAATTTGACTTATAATAGCTCTAGTCTGTGCTTCATTACCTTTTAAGACTCGTGCTGTGCCTTGTTCTTGTCGTTCATTGAGCAAATAATTTACGCTGCCAAGTCCGCCGCCGTCTCTAGTTGGTAAAAATTTAACTATCATCGCTCAATATCTCATATAATTCATTTAGGCGCTCCAGCGATTGATTTATTAAGGATAGTGCCACTCGGTCAAGACTATTATTTTGATTTAAACTTCTTGCTATCTGATTTAGGTTACTTCCTTGTCGTGATAGCTCTAAGATTAGTTCTTTAGTAATTGGTGTCTTTGTAAGTGGTCGCGAAAGCATCGAATTTATAGCAAATTTTGAAAATGTAACCCCACCTAATTTATCAAGCTTGTCTTGAATTTTTTCATTTTCGCTAGGTGTTAATCTTAAAATTTTGGTTATTGTCTTATTCTCTTTCATCATCATTCCATGCCATTAGAATAAGAAATGCCACTAAGCCACCCCAAAACAAACCTAAAAACCCAAAAAAGATTGTAAATTTGTAGTGATACTTTGCAAAAATAAATCCATATAAAAAGAATCCTAATCCAAAAAATATAGCAAGATTAAGATACTGAAATCTACTCATTTTTACTACTCCTAAGCAGCTCTTTACAAAGGGGGTTAAGGGGGATTTTCCCCCTTACGAGCACCCGCAGGATATACAAAACCGCCAGGATTTTGTATATACAAGGGGTATGCTCGCCCAACATTTTATTATGAAGCATTATAGCATAATTGGAATAGATTGCAAATAGTAATTAGACTGTGGTATAATCTCACACAAAAAAGGAAAATTTTTGGAAAAAATAAAATTAAAGATCGAGTTATTATCCAAAAAGATTGATATAGTAAAAAGCAAACTTTTAGTATTTTCTGCTGGGATAGCTGGATGTTGGGCTTTTATATCTTCTCATTACAATAATGTTGATTTTTTGGTTATAATTTCACTGATTTTGATTTTTGTGTTCGGATTTGGAGTTGGGATGAATTTATTAAAATTTAGTGACCTGACGCAAAAGATTGACGAACTAGATAAGGAATTAAATAATGAATGATATTAGTTTAATGGTGCCATTGATACTTCTTGTAAGCTTTGTAGCTGCTTATTTTTGGCATAAGAGCGGCAAAAAGACACCAGATTTCTTTTAAATTATAGTATTAGAAAAATTTCACTAAAGGAGTACGATATGAAAAGAAGTTTTAAAATAGCATTATCACTTATGCTATTGGTTATGGGGCTTCAGGCTAATGATTTATTATCAAAAGCTACTGGTGGAAGTATTAGTAATAGTTCCGATGGTGTTAAAGAGCTTTCTGAAATTGAAATGAAAAATGTGTTAGGCGGATATGCTTTTAAAAGAGCGTCACAATACGATTGGAGAGGTTATATGCCATCCACAGCTTATATTATAGTCTCAGATAATTCGAGTGAAATTAAGCCAAGCTTAGTTGACGGAGCAGAATTGGTCGGTAAAATTAGAGTAGGAACTAATGGAAAAAAACAATACTATTTAGAAGTTTATAAAAATGGTATATCTGTTGGTGCGTACGCTGGCAGAGGTTACAGTGCAATTTTAACAGAATTTCAAAAAAGATACTAAGTAAGTTTTTTTGGAACAAATCATGCTTACTTTTTGATATATGATATCATGGAGTAAGCATGAATGTTTCATTTATAAAAAAAAATTATCTATCACTACCAACTAAAAATATTAAAAATACTGATAAAAATAATTCCATAGATTTTTCTAATATACTTGTACAAAATCAAATAAAACAAGTCTCAAATTTAGATAATCCTGTCATTACTAATGCAGATAATATTTCCATGCCCATCCCAGCAAGCACTAGTCTCTTTGACTCTTTAAAGTACTCTTCAAATCAAGCTTATGGCTACACAGTAGATAAGGCAGGCTTTATGGGAGCTGATTTTAACAAAGCAGCGGGCTTACCGCAAGACTTTAAAATCCATAAAAGCACACTTGATGCAATGATCAAATTTAATACTCAAGAATATAACAAAGTGACATACTTTTTTACTAAAGGCAAAGGTAACCCAGCGCCTAATATGTTCGAAAAGATCGATATAGCCAATACTATCAAGCAGTATTATAATATCTTTAGTCAAGTAACAGCTGGAGTTGTAAATGATGGCAAGGAGTATTATAGTAGTGCAGATTTGGCTCAGCTTCCAAGGGGTTATATGTCAAAAGATGGACTAAGCGATCATGATAAATATATGCTAAAACCATCAGGCAAGGGTGAAGCTACAAACTGGCTAACAGACAGAAACAACGAAAAGGTCTTAAATTTACTAAGAACAGATGACGATGTAAATAGAATTTACGATATGTATAAAGAGCTATCTCCAAGTGTCATTGTTGATTATAAAATACTTGATATGCAACAGATGATGGATGAGGAATATACTGGTGGTGATACAATGTTTAATAGCTTTAAACCAGATATGTCTGTCTATAAAAATGAAAATGGTTACACCAAAGGGCAACTATTTGTTGCATTTTTAAAAAGCGAGGGCGGAGAAATTTTAGATGGCGGAACAACTAAAATAAAAGAGCAATACATAGAAGAAGGATATAATTCGCTTTATCTAACTTATAACTCCATGAAAGAGACTGCTAGGCCTATGGGGACCTATTTTGATCTTATCTCGGGTAAAATCTCTACCTATGACGTAATGATGCAAATTAGAAAAAACCTAAACTACACACTAGAACACATCATAGATCCAAGTGATATGTTGTTACAAGAATTTGCTGATGCAAAAGATAAAGATGTTATGATACAAAGCAGTATTTTATCGGCCAAGCTAAGAGAGTTTGATAATGAAACAAATATACTGAAAGCGTAAGCAAGGATGTGTAAATATTTTAATGTGCTATTTGCTACAATTAATCAACAATAAACCATAAAGGATATTTTTATGAAAAAGCTTCTTTTTGCGGCGGTATTATTTTCCTCATCTATTTTTGCATCAGATCCTATCACGATAGATAGCCTTTATAAACAGCAGGTTGGATTAAGAAGTGTTACAAATTTGTCTTTGCTTAGCAGCGGCAATCCTAACGTATACACAAGCACTCCAAATCTTGTAATAAATGGTGATCCAGTTGTTTGGGATGACACAAAACAGCTAACTCTTACCCAGACTCTTATGTATGCTCTTACTTCAAAGTTAGATGTTTTAACGTCTTTTAGCGGAAGTTACAAGAGAAGCGAGTATATGGATTATTTTACCCTAGAGCCAAAAAGTGAGAGCAAAACTCAGTTTGATTCTGTATGGCTAGGGGTAAATTATAGAGGAGATAGAATTGGCGAGCTAGTGCCTATGCTTACTCTTCAGACAGCACTTTATCAAAGAGAGAGTGCGCTTAGACAGAGTAAAAATTTTAGCTTTAAGTCTTATTCAATAAAAGGCAGCCTAAAAGGATATTCTGATCCAGTAATTTACAGCATATATACTGGATTTGGCTACAACGCAGATAGAAAATTCGACTTTGCGAAGCTAAACTATGGCAATACTGTGTTCTTTGGTGGAGATTTGTCTATTGTTTTAAGCCCAAAGATCACACTTGATCTTGGCATCGAGCAGAGATTTCAAACAGCAAATAAAATAAATGATAGAAAAACTACAAATCTTAGATCTATCCCAACGTATAGTGTAGGATCTACTTATAGTTTTAGTAATGACACTTCTATTTCTATATCTGCTAGTATGGGTGGCTCTAGTGCAGCACCTGATAGCATATTTGGTATTAGCATTTGGCAAAAATTCTAAAACTACTTTTTTGTGCAGCGGTGGCATCTTTGCCACTTTATGCTGGTTTTGCTGTTAGATCATACGAGGAGCTAAGAAATCAAGATGTAATCAGGCAAAACTATGAAGAGTCTTGTGGTGCAGCATCATTAGCAACACTTATTAATACGCTTGATTTTAAAATTCTAACAGAAAAAGACGTCCTAGAACAGATGGATAAAGGTGATAAAAAACTAAATACCGATATGGTGAGTTTTTTGCAGTTAAAGCAAGCTGCTGCTAAGCTATCCTATGACTCTGAGGGTTATCAGCTCGATCGTGCTACTTTTGAAAAGATAAACTTGCCAGTCCTGGTAAAGATAGAGGATGATCCTCGTTTTCCCCATTTTGTGGTTGTGATAAATCATCAAGGAGATTTTATAACTATCCTTGATCCAAGCTATGGCAAATATATAAGCTCAAAGGATCAGTTTTATAATATATGGGATAAACATAAGCAAGGGGGCTATGTTTTAATCCTCGGTCCAAAGAATGATATACATAGAGAATATAAGCTAGACCTACCTATAGACAATAAAGCACTATTTGATAAACTCTAGTTTTTATTCGTTAAGCCATCTTATTTAAAATTTGCTTCTTATCTATCTTTTGCATAAGCTCTAAGACATCTATGCCTCTTTTTTCTTTGAAATTTAAAAGCTCTCTTGCAT
>JAHADO010000081.1 GCA_018375265.1 Campylobacter concisus
GTAGTACTCGCCTTTTACTTCGCCGCCAAGACCTATTAGCGTATCTGGGTCAAATTTATCCCAGTTTGCTTGGTGACGTCTAAACATCTCAGCAGTTCTGCCGCCATAACCGATAGAATTTCCAACCCTTGCTATCTCGTTTGTCGCATCATCTGGCCATACAAAGTCATCTTTTACTTGTTTTAGCTCCCTATCTACAACAGCCATCTTCATGCCTTTTACGTATTCATCGTAAAAGCCAAATTTCTTAGCAAATGCAAACATTACTTCGTGATCGCCCTTGCTCTCATAAAGTGGATCAACGACTTTTGTTCTCCACTGACCTGAGCGGTTTGTAGCGTTTAGGTGACCTTCGTTTTCAAAGGCAGTTGCCACTGGCAAGATATAAACGCCATCTTTTCTATCTGAAAGGATAGAAATTTCATTTACAAATGGCTCAGCAACTACGATCATATCTAGTTTTGAAGCCGCTTCTTGAATTTTAGCTAGGTGCGCCATAGATGTAAGGCCAGTTCCTTGAACCCAAAGAACTCTTAACGCGCCACTGCTAAAGGTATTTTCCTCTTTTAAGACGCCTTGCCACCATTTTGAAAGTGACCAGCCTTTTTCATTTCTCCAGTTTCTATCCTCTGGGTTTTTAGGATCGTGGTAGTAATACTCTTCAAAAACAGTGTTTTTAACTGGCGTGCCGCCTTGTTTTGGCTCTTTGGTTGAGACTGCAAAGCGTTTTACAAACTCGTCATAATCAACGCCCCAGCCTTGGCAGTAATACTTCCAAGCCGCATCAGTTAGTCCGTAATACATCGGCAAGCTATCTGAGAGGTTACACATGTCGGTTGAGCCTTGAACGTTGTCGTGACCACGGATGATGTTACAGCCGCCACCTGGTTTGCCCATGTTGCCTAGGATTAGTTGCAAAATAGGTAAAATTCTCGTATTTGAGCTACCAACTGAGTGCTGTGTGATACCAAGTGCCCAGATCACTGTGCCTGGTTTTGTGTGAGCTAGGATATTTGCAGCCTCTATCAGCTTATCAACTGGCACGCCTGTAACGTCAGATGTGACCTCTGGTGTCCAGTGCTCGGCCTCTTTTGCTATCTCGTCGATGCCGTAAGTTCTATTTTTTATAAATTCTTTATCTTCCCAGCCATTTTTTAAAATGATGTGGATAAGCCCATAAACAAGTGCTATATCAGTACCTGATCTTTGTCTTAGGTATAGATCAGCATGAGCGGCTGATTTTGTAAAATTTGGATCAGCTACGATCACCTTTGCGTTGTTTCTATCTTTTGCTTGCAAAGTGTGCTTCATACCGCCAACTGGGTTTGCCACAGCTGGATTTGCACCTATTATAAATATACATTTTGAATTTGCAGCCATATCTCCAAAGTGGTTTGTCATCGCGCCATAACCCCAAGTATTCGCCACACCGGCGACTGTTGCGCTATGTCAAATTCTTGCTACGTGGTCGTTGCTGTTTGTGCCCCAAAACGCAGCAAATTTTCTAAAATAATATGCTTGCTCGTTGTTAAATTTCGCAGATCCTAAGAATATAACGCTATCAGGACCATCTTCTTTGCGGATCTGAAGCATCTTATCGCCGATCTCATTTACAGCTTGATCCCATGAAATTCTTTGCCATTTACCATCAACTTTTTTCATAGGATATTTGATGCGTTGTTTGCTGTGTGTAAGGTCGATCTGATCGATACCTTTTGAGCAGTGTGAGCCTTGAGATATCGGGTGAAACATCGCCATATCTTGACGAACCCAAACACCGTCTTGTACCTCAGCCTCGATACCACAGCCTGCTGAGCATATAGAACAAATAGTTCTAACCTTTTTTGAGCCAGGGAAAGGATCTTTTATCTCCTCTGCGCTAGCGTGTCTTATCGTATCATTTTGTCCAAAAGCCATTGTAGTGCCTGCACCTAGTGCGGCTAGCTTTAAAAATGAACGTCTCCCTATACGTGCATCACTCATGGTTATCTCCCTTAGTATGCGATTTTATAGTAGGTTTCCCAGTTTTTGCTTTTTTTATAAAGCACCTCTTTTTTGTTAGACTTGCCTACGACAACGCCATTGTCATCAGGAGCCAAGTCATCGCTAGTCACTTTTGCTACGGCTGAGACTGCGAGTACTCCGCTGGCAGCACCGACTTTTAGAGATTTTTTAAGAAAATCTCTTCTTGATCCTTGCATTTTTTCTCCTTATGCCTCAAAAATTTTTGAGAAATTTGGTTCATTAATATGTAAAATTTGCATATTTAGAATTTCTAAAATATCACAAATAGCCTATTTTATGGCATTTTATAACCCTAAAACATAACTATGTAAATTTAGCATATTTCTAAGTTAAGCAAAGTAAATATAAAAGTTTAATTATGAATGTTAAGTATTTATTAAAAATATAGTTAAATATACTTTAAATTTATGAAATTTATTTGTAGTAGAAATTCTAGGGAGAGCCCCCTAGAAAATGTTATTTTATATCGCTTTTATTTACGATAAATGGCACTGATCTAACGCCAGCTGCAAAGTATTTTTTGCGCAGATTATCGATCTTTGCGACATCATCTTTGCTAACGCTCTTATCATCTACGTTATAGTCTTCAGCGTAGTATTTTCTTAAAATTTTAACCTTATCGCTGTCACTCTTAGCAGCTTTTACATCTTTGTAGATTAGCGAGCTTTTTTGAAGTGATGAGATGTCATGCACTGGAGTTAGGACGATCTCAACGTTGTTATCTTTTAGTGTTGTCTCGATCTTTGCTAGCTCAGCTCTGCAGTATGGGCACTCAGGGTCTGAAAACATTATGATAGTTGGCTTTTTAGGATCGCTACCAAGAACGATGATGTTTGCCTTGTCCTCATCTTTATAAATTTTAGAAATTCCCTTTGCGATGACCTCTTTTTTCACTTCAGCTAGGTATGATTTTTGCTCTTTTAGATCGATCACGTCTGGGAAGATGAAGTCGCCCTTTGTAAATACTATCTCATCTTGTGAGTTGCCATCTTTGCTTAGTTTTACCACGACAGCTTCGATGTCGCCTGCCACTTTGTGACGATCAGCTACCTTTACTTTTACGCTACTATCAACCATTTGAGAGTAGAAGTCCTCTATTTGCTTATCGCTTGCTGCCATTAGGCTAGTTGCCGCGATGATTGAGGCTAAGATCACTTTTTTCATTTTTATCCTTTTTAAAAATTTGGCGGATTATATTTGCTTTTTGTAAATGAATACTAACTGCGAAAAACCCTATCATTTCCTTGCTTCATTATGTCACTCTCAAGATCGAGCTGCTCGAGGTAGGCGATTATATATTTTCTACTTAAATTTAGCGCGTCCTTCGCGTTTGTGACATTTACAAAGCCTTGATTTTTTATGATCTCTCTTAGCTTATCAAGTGCCATTTTTAGTGAATTTCTAGTGATGAAAAGGTTATGCTCCAGCCTTATGACCCTGCCCATTGCGGTTAGTTTTTTAAGAGCATTATCGCCACTAACCCTATCGATCTCTAACTCATCATATATATTATATGGCGCTGTTGGGGCTAGCTTGCCACTTTCTAAAATTTCATAAATTTTCTCTTCAAGCCTAACTTTTAGCTTGCTAAGATCAACGCCTTTTTTGGTATAGACACCGCTATCTTTGGCGATTAAATTTGCACTTTCAAGCTCATCAAGAGCTTTTTGGGCTAAATTTTGGCTAGCCCAAGCAAGTTTTAGGCTGATACTTTGAGCTGAAAAGACAGCAAATTCATTCTTTTCTATCATAAATTTAATGGCTGATTTTATCCGCTCAACCGCGCTTAGATCGTAGATATTTAAAGCCTTTTCATCGACAAAGACGTTTGAGACTTTTTTGGCTACGGCTACGGCCTCTTCGTGATTTAGACCAAATCTTTGATAAGAAGAGATGATGCCAAAGCCATTTTTGTGAGCCTCTTTTAAGATAGAAAAAGCTTCAACAAAATCATGCTTTAAAAGCGAGGCCAAAAAGAGAATTTTACCAGCCTTTTTTAGTGGCTCAAGCACTGGGTTTAGCACTCTACCACCGCCTATCACGCGCGCATCTGAGATGAGTACAAAGGCCTCGTCAAATTTCAAAAACATATCGCTTTGAAATTTAAAGCTCACAAAGTAGCTATCATCTTTTTGGCTTAGTATTAGCACCTTTGCGGGCACGTTTTTAGCGCCCACGCAAAATGTCACGCTTTGTGAATGTATCAAATTCTTAGCAGTTACGACCGCATCAACCTCTCTAAATCCCCTAAAAAAGCCCTTTTTGCTAAGTAGCTGACCCTTTTTTAGCTCGCTAAGCTCTATGCCAGTTAGATTAAGCGCCACGCGACTGCTAACTCCAGCGCTATCAACGAATTTATCGTGGCTTTGCACGCTTCTTACTAGCACCTCTTTGCCAGCGTCGTAGTTAAAAAGCTTCTCGTTTTTACTAACGCTTCCCTCTATCACGGTGCCAGTTACGACATTTCCGATACCTTTTAGGCTAAAAACCCTATCGATGTAGTATCTAAAAACGCCCTCCTCATCGCGCTTTTTGGCTCTTAGCGTAAAGAGGTAGTTTCTAAGCTCATCGATGCTCGCCTTATCCTTTATGCTAACGGCAAAAATTTCTAAAATTTGCAGGTTTTTAAATTTAGAAATTTCATCTCTTATCTCTTTTTTTCTTAAATTTATGGTGGCCTCATCGACCAGATCACACTTTGTAAGCGCCACGATCATGGATTTTACGCCAAGGAGATTTAAAATTTCAAGGTGCTCCAAGCTTTGAGGCATAAGCCCGTCATTTGCCGCCACCACAAACAAGCACGCATCAAAGCCGTACGCGCCGCTTATCATCGTTTTTATGAGATTTTCATGTCCTGGCACGTCGATAAACGCGATATTTTCATCATTTTTGCTTAAATTTGAAAAGCTTAGATCGATCGTTATGCCACGCTTTTTCTCTTCTTCAAGATTGTCCCCCTCAAAGCCGTTTAGCTCCTTTATAAGCGCGGTTTTTCCGTGGTCGATATGGCCTGCTGTTCCTATTATTAAACTCATTTTTCTTCCGTTTCATTTATTATTTTTATTAGTGTCTCTACGTCATCATCAAGAAGCGATCTAAGATCTAGCATAAATTTATCGTTTTCTATGCGTCCGATCACCCTTTTTTGCCTAAATTTTAGCTCGTTTAAATTTGCGTCACCGCCAAATGCCAAAGCCACGCTTGGGATCTTTTTATTTGGCATCGCACCACCTCCTACAAAGGTTTGTGTGCGCACTATCTCAAGCGGATTTTTTAAATTTTTATTTATAAAATTTGCTAAGCTTTCAAGCTCTTTTACGCTTTTGTGAAGCAACTTTTGCGTTGTGATTAGCTCAAATTCTTTGTTTAGATAAGCTTTCATGCTCTCAGCCAAAAGCGAGATGATCACCTTATCGACGCGAAGCATCCTTAAAAGCTGGTTTTTTCTAAGCTTTGCGATGAGCTCTTTTTTGCCGACAATTATGCCACACTGCACAGCGCCAAGCAGCTTATCGCCGCTAAAGCTAACTAGCGAAACATCTTTTAAATTTTTTAGATCTGGCTCGTTTTTGTCTAAGTTAAATGGTAAATTTCCATAAAATCCACTGCCAAGATCAAAATAATCTATCAAATTTTGCCTGCTTGCTAGCTCGCTTAGCTCATTTGCCGTGGTCTCTTCACTAAAGCCAACGATGTCAAAATTTGATCTATGAACCTTTACAAGCATCGCTGTCTCATCGCTGATCGCCTCTTCGTAGTCCTTTAACCTAGTTTTGTTTGTAGTGCCGACCTCTTTTAAGATACATCCAGCATTTGCCATCACCTCAGGCACTCTAAAACTACCGCCGATCTCGACTAGCTCGCCTCTACTAACGACCACTTCTCTGCCCTTTGCAAAGGTGTTTAGCACCAAAAATACAGCGCTTGCGTTGTTATTTACAACGATGGCGTCCTCAAAACCAAAAGCTCTTGCTATTAGCGAGCCAACGTAGTCGTATCTGTTGCCGCGGCTGCCCGTTTTTAGGTTGTATTCGAGGTTTGAGTATCCTGTGATAACAGGTGTTGCTCGCTTTAAAATTTCTTTATCTATAACGCTTCTAGCGAGGTTTGTATGTATGGTCACGCCAGTTAAATTTAGCACTCTTTGAAGGCTAGCTTCATTAAATTTATAGTACTCATCTAGGATCAAATTTATTATCTCTTCGCCGCTAAAGCTTGCATTTTCATTTAAAATTTTAGCTCTAACCTCATCTAAAATTTGCCTTGCAAGCATAGTGACTAAACTCGTATCAAGCCCCGAAAATGCCTCGTTTTTTATGATCTTATC
>JAHADO010000082.1 GCA_018375265.1 Campylobacter concisus
TAAAATTTGCTCTATTTTTTCAGATAATGGCGATCTGGAGTGTGGCTGTTTAAGCGGATTTTCTCAAATTTTTAGTATCATTGCAAGCAAAATTTTAGATATTTTCATCGAGAGAAATTTAAAGGTAAAACTTAGCAACTTTAAATTTTTTGAAAATGAGATGTTTTTTGACAGAGCAAGCAGTGGAATTTTTGCCACATTAAATGCAAAAGAGAGCCAAACTGGCGTGATTTTTATAAGTAAATAAGGATTTAAAATGTACGTTGCACCTAGTATTTTGTCGGCTGATTTCGGAAATTTGGCAGCTGAGATAAGAGCCATTTGCGAGGCTGGGTGCGATCTGGTGCATGTTGATGTTATGGATGGGCATTTTGTGCCAAATTTAACCATCGGGCCAGTCGTGGTAAGTGCCGTTGCAAAGGCCGCTACAAAGCCACTTGATATACATTTGATGGTTGAAAATAACTCATTTTTTGCTGACCTTTTCTTGCCGTTAAAGCCAAAATTTCTAACCTTTCACATAGAAGAAGAGAAACATCCAATGAGGCTCATCGATCACATCAGAAAAAATGGCGTTAGCCCTGGCATTGTGCTAAATCCGCATACGCCAGTTAGCGCGATCGAGCACATCATCGATGAAGTCGATATGGTGCTTTTAATGAGCGTAAATCCCGGCTTTGGTGGTCAGAAATTTATGCCAGTCGTGCTTGAGAAAACAAGAGCGCTAAGAGAGCTAATAGAGCGCAAAAACGCCAAGTGTCTCATCGAAGTAGATGGCGGCGTAAACGGACTAAATGCGCCTGATCTTGAAGAGGCTGGAGCTGACGTCTTGGTGGCTGGCAGCTATATCTTCTCATCAAATTCTTACGAACAAGCCATTCGCGCCATAAAGCTTGAGTTTTGAAACCAAAAAAACAGCGTTTAGAAAACAGCATTGAAATTTTAGCTAGGCAAAATTTAGGCTATCACGAGTTTATCTTAAAATTTAGCGATATCGAGGAAATTTCATCGCTCATTGACGTGCGCGACCTTGATATGTGGCGAACTCTCGGGCTTGACATCACTAGAAATGAAAGCAACGAGATCGAGCTTGGCACGAGATTTAGAGATATTAGCGAGCAGGAATTCTGCGTCGTGGATATCGAAACGACTGGTGGTACGACAAATGGCCAGATCATAGAAATAGGCGCTATAAAAATGAAAAATGGCACTGAAATAGGGCGTTTTGAAAGCTTTGTGGCAGCTAGTGTGGTGCCTGAAAATATCACAGAGCTAACTGGCATAAGAGCAAGCGATCTAGTCGGTGCGCCAAATTTGCTAAACGTGCTGGAGCGGTTTAAAATTTTTCTTGGAACTAGCGTTTTTATCGCGCACAACGTAAATTTTGACTATGGATTTATCTCGCATAGTCTAAACGAGATCGGCCTTGGCATACTACTAAACAGAAAACTCTGCACCATCGATCTTAGTCGCCGCACCATCGCCTCGCAAAAATACGGCCTTGGCTCGCTAAAAGAACTCCTTGGCATAAACAACACACACCACAGAGCCCTAAATGACGCGGTAGCAGCGGCTGAAATTTTCAAAGTCTGCTTAACTCGCCTACCTTTTAGCATCCAAACGACAGAGGACCTCATAAGCTTTAGCAAAAATGCCCCAAGCGTAAAGCTAAAACCAGAGCCAGTTCTAAAAGCTTTGGAGTAGGGCTGGTTAAATTTAATCCACTTGGCTGGGAATTTAGAAATTTGATTTAGCTATGACCTATTTAAACGAGATCGTCTATCTTTTCGCGGTTTGTGATCATTATGTTTTCAAAAACGCCACGGTCTATCGCCCTTCAAGCGCCTATCTTTATAAAATCCCTGAAACAACGTTGCCATTGTGATAAATTTCTCGTGAATGCCTGTTTTTGTATGCGTAAAATAGCCAAGCCGTCGCTACTGATGACGCAGTTTGCTAGGCAGGTTGCTTTTGTAGCTAAATTTAGAGCTTGCACCAATGTGAAATTTTACTTTTGCTAAAAGTGCAGACTAAATTTGGAGTTAAATTTAGCTTTTTAAGTGATGATGAGCTTTTGGCTAAATTTCAAAGCATTGCGCCAAATGCTAAGGAGCTTAGGCAGTTTAAAAAGCAGAGTAAAACGCCTATTTATGTGGAAAAATCAAAAATTTCTGCGTGGACGCGACGAGCAAGAGTGAGCTAGAGGGATATACGCGTGGCTGGCCTATGCAAACTGACTGTGAGCGCGAAGTAGTGGCTGAGCTTATTAAGCGTGGCGTAGTGAAAGATGAGCCAGAGCTGTTTCATAAATTTGAGATATTTGGGTAGGTTTTGATCGCTGTAATGTTATAAATTTAAAAATTAGGCAAGCATATAGCCTGCCTAAACTACGAAAGTTTTTTGATAGCCTCAACTATGAGGTTGCACTTTTTAACGACTGAGTTTATCTCTAGATACTCGTTTTTTGTGTGCATGTTGCCACCAGTTGGACCAAGGCCGTCTATCGTAGGACATCCTGCCGATGCGCTGATGTTGCCATCGCTTAGTCCGCCAGCATCGACCCAAGTGACCTTTGTATCAGTGGCCTTCGCAGCCTCGTCAAAGACATTTTTGATATTTGGTAAATTTACCTCGTCTATCATCGGCCCTTCTTCGTTTATGAGTATGCGCTCACAGCTCACTTCTGGCACTATCGGATGAGATAAAATTTCATCCATCTTCTTATGCAAAAACTCCACCGAGCTAGCGTGGCGATATCTCATCTCAAATGTCACGCTGGCAAAGTCTGGCACGACGTTTTGGGCGTCGCCACCTTTTGTCATTATGCTATTAAATGTATGGCCTGCCTTAAAATCAGTAAGTTTTGAAAGCTCAACGATGAAATTTGCAGCCTCCACCACAGCTGAACGGCCACGCTCTGGGTGGTTGCCAGCGTGCGCGCTAACGCCACGGAAATTTAATACATAAGAGATCACGCCCTTTCTAGTGGCTACCATCGAGCCATCTTCTCTTGCAGGCTCGACGACTAGGGCGTAGCGAGACTTCTTGGCCAGCTCTCTTATGGCGTCTTTGGCGAAATTTGAGCCAGTCTCCTCGTGAGAGTTTAAAAAGAGGCCGATCTTTAGTTTGCTAAGATCAAGCTCTTTGATGACGTAAAGCGAGAGCAGACTGCCCCCTTTATCGTCGATCACGCCAAGTGCGTTGATGCGCTCATCTATCTTGCTAAATGGCACATCAGCCTTTGTACCCACTGGAAAAACGGTGTCCATGTGGCCTATGAATAAAAAGTCGTAGCTTTTTGCCTCAAGGTCGTTTGAGATGAAAAGGCAAGGGGCGACCTTGTCGGTGCCAAGCTCTATGCTCCTGCTTTTTAGTCCTAAAATTTCGGCTCTTTTTTTAAACCAAGCCGCAACTTCATTTACGCCATCGATGCTTGAAGTTGGGCTTTCGATGTCGGTTAGCTCCTTTAGATCAGTCAAATATTTGTCTATTTCGCTATCTTTCATCTTTGATCCTTATACGAGCAAGCTCATCACAAACATCGCTAAATAGGCATTTAAGATGCAAATCCCAAAAAGTACGAGATAGTGTCTGCCTGGTACTTCAAGCACGCCTAAAACTCGTCCCATGTACTGCACAGTCGAGCCAACTAGCGCCATGCCAGGAAGCAAGACAGCGATATCGTTTGCGTTTAGCGTACCATCTCCCACAAGCGCAACTAGCACGCCTGCTGAGCCGCCCCAGCTCAAAAACGCAGCCATGAAAACGGCTATGGACTCACCTGGAAGACCAAGCGGGAGCATGATAAATCCCAGAAATTTGCCTATCACGCTAAGCGCGCCAGAGACTTTTAGGATGTGGATGATGACAAATGCCATAAGCACGTTTGGGATGGTGTTTTTTACAGCGATGTCCCAGCCTTTTCTAGCGCCCTCTACAAATACGTCGGTTATTAGTTTATTTTCAGTCATCTCTTACTCCTCATCATCTTTGACAAATTTTTTGACATAAAGTCTCATCAAATTTGCTCCAATAATTTTAAAGACAAAGACTATGCCAAGCACCATGGCTATGGTAGCAGGGGCTGTGTTGCCAGCTTTGTCGGTCACTAATAAAACCGGCGCAAATGAAGATAAGAAATTTGTGATCATCGCACCAGCGCTAAACTGAAACGCTGCAAAGATGAGAAGCTCTTTGTGTGAGATGAGGCCATCTTGGCGCAAAAATTTAGCCGTTGAGCTGCCTGCGTCGGTGCTTTGTGTGCTTGCTATCAAAGAGATAGAGCAACATCCTGGTATGCCAATAAGTGGCTTCAAAACAGGCGTTAGCAGTCTTGAAGCTGCGTAAAGTGCATGGTATTTCTCAAAAATAGCGACAAAGCCAAGTGCGAGCATGACGGCAGGGGCAAGGCTAAGGGCAAATAAAAAGCCGCCTTTTGCGCTAGTGCCACTTCCTGTTTTAAACCATTCTGGAAATTGACCAGCAAGTTTGCTAAAGTCAAAGATGCCACCATAGGTGTTTTGTAAAAAACCTCCGAAGAAAACGATCGCAATTGCAAGTGTGATCGTACCGATGACGAGTTTTTTAGTATCACTACTCTCTTTCATAAAGCCTCCTTTGATTTGGAATTTGTTTAAATATTATAACGCCTATGCTTATGTAATATTTAAAATATAAAATTTGATAATTAATTATGAAATTTTATGAGTAATTTATATATAAAAATTATTATGCGATAAAAGTTAGCACTACAAAGGTTTAGAATGTAAATTTAAAGTATATGAAAATTTATAAATTTGGATTTAAGATTTATGATTTAAGGTAAAAATGGCTTCTAAACTTAAATTTAAAAGCCATTTATCTTTTAGCTCTCTTTTAAAAGCTTGCTTGCAAGCATATCTGCTTTTGCTTTGTCGGTGTCTTTTTTGACGGATTTATAAATTTTAGAGATGTAGTTTTCTAAAACTTCGTGGCAGGAGATCACTTTTTCACCATCACGCCTAGCTACTTTTGTGTATTCGCCGTTACTTTGTAGCTCAAATGCTAGGTCATTATCGCTTAGCTGAAGCTCTAAAATTTCAAGTAGCCTTTCTTGAAGCCTTGGCTCAAAGATAGGCGTCATAAGCTCCAAGCGGCGCTCCAAATTTCGTGGCATCCAGTCAGCACTTGAGATGTAAATTTTTGGATCGGCGTGTTTAAAATATAAAATTCTAGCGTGCTCTAAGTATTTGCCGATGATCGAGCGAACTCTGATGTTTTCGCTTTTGCCTTTTACGCCTGGCCTTAGTCCGCATACACCACGAACTATGAGATCGATCTTCACGCCTGCATTCGAGGCGCGGCTAAGCTCGTTTATCACGTCTTCGTCTATTAGTGCATTCATCTTGGCGATGATCCTGCCCTCGCTGCCTTTGCTAGCCTCCACTCTTATCTTTTCGATGATGCGCTCTTTTATCTGAAAGGGCGACATGCTAAGGGCGTTTAGACGGCGGTTCTTGTTATATCCTGATAGGATGTGAAAAAATGAGGTCGTATCTTGGCTAAATTCCTCTTTGCTCGTAAATAGGCTAACGTCGGTGTAAATTTTTGCTGAGCTGCCGTTGTAGTTGCCAGTGCCAAAGTGCATATAAAATTTGAGTTTATCACCGATCTGGCGGATCACTTGGCTAACTTTTGCATGGACTTTAAAGCCCGTGATGCCATATATCACGTGTGCGCCAGCATCTTCAAGCGCCTTTGCCCAGTGCAAGTTATTTTCTTCATCAAACCTCGCTTTTAGCTCGACCATCACGGTTACTTGCTTGCCGTCGCTTGCGGCATCTATCAGGCTTTGGATGATTGGCGAGTTTTTATCGACCCTATAAAGCGTCATGCGTATCGAGATCACCTTTGGATCTTTACTAGCCTCTCTTATAAAGCTAACGACTGGATCAAAGCTCTCAAATGGATGAACTAGCAGTACATCCTCTTTATCTATGGCGTCAAAGATCGAGACGCCGTTGCCAAATGGAGGCAGTGTTTTTGGGGCGTAGGGCGGATTTGCTAGGTGGCTGAAGTTCTTGCTCCCAGCTATCTCCCAAAGAGAGCTAAGTGTAAGCGGGATGCTTGAAAAGTAGATATCTTTGTGAAAAATTTTCATGTGAAAATTTAAAAACTCTAAGATATCAGCGTCTGCATCTTTATCTATCTGCATACGCACAAAAGCCCCTTTTCTGCGAAGCTTTAGCCCTTGCTCAAGTATCATCATAAAGTCATCCGCCTCTTCTTCCTCGATGACGATATCAGCATTTCTTGTCACTCTAAAAGCAGCCGAGCTAATAAGCTTATACCCTGGGAAAATTTCTTCTGCG